>JBEKMC010000035.1:0-28588 GCA_050008715.1 Acidimicrobiales bacterium
AGTGGCCGTTGTGCAACACGACGGCCACGACCTTCCCCACGATTGACGAGCGGGGAACCGCTCCGAAGGCCCTCGAGTCGCAGGCGTTCGAACGGTTGTCCCCCATCACGAAGTACTCACTCGGAGGGAGGGTCGTGCGAAGGATCGGCGCGGTTCCGATCTGCCCTGAATGCTTGAAGTACCACCCAGACTCGGCGAGCGGCTTCCCGTCGATGTAGATCGTCTGCCCGACGGACCAGATCGTCTCGCCGGGAAGGGCGATCACGCGTGCCACCACATCCTGGACGTCGGCTCCGCCCACGCTGCACGGAACGGCGGCCGGCTTGCGGAACACGACGATGCTCCCGCGCGCGATCGAACCCGACAGGAGCTTCGACTTGAGGACCACGATCCGATCACCGGCTTGGAGCGTCGGCGCCATGACGGAGGACGGCACGGAGTACGACTGGAAGACAGACGTCCGAATGCCCGTTGCCACGAGCGCCGTCACAGCGACGACGACGATGAGCTCGAGCACAAGCCTGCGCCGCCGGCTGCGGCGGTGATGACGGCTGCGCAACGGGCGCCTCGCCGGCAGCTCCGTAGCCGGTGAACCGTCCTGGCCGTATTCAAGGCCCCGAAGCCGGTAGTCAGGGCGTTGGCTCTGCGTTACCGCTCCGAGCCGCGATCGTCCGTTCATGTGACCGGCCGCCGCCGTCGATGCGTCTCGCCCCGAGCCAACGTCTGCGGGGGGCTCTTCGCCTGGCACTTCAACCGTGGGTTCTGACATCAGGTCCGCCTTGCCGATAGCTCAGGATTGCAACGGTCTCACGAGGCGATGGTGGACTCTGCCACCAGCTCGTGCGAGTTCTCAACGTCGGGGTCGGCGTCGTCCTGCCATGACGTCGCCGGGGCGACGCCGAGGCTGACACGCGACATGAACGTGGCCCGCTCGAACCCAGTGGCGGCAGTCGCCATGGATGTCGCCTCAGTCACGAGGACCCCATTCGGGTGAGGATCTGGCATGCCGGTGACCGTCACGACAGGCGGGACATGACCCTTCGCTGTGAGAACGGCCCGTCTGGTGGAACGGCTGCGGACCGGCAGCAACGAGCGCCGCCGCTTCGCATGCGAAGGCGTCACCACGCTGTCACGACGCCGTGCTCTACGACTGGCAGCTGCCGACCGTCGTGTCGGTGCGAATTCGATGTAGAACGCTCGACGTTCCGCCCGGCTGAGATTGGACCAGTCCGGTGGCATCCTTCGGATGAGCGACTGTCCGAACGACGTGACCGGCTCGTCGAACGAGAGGGTGGCGTCCCAGCGCGAGGCGATCTCGCTCGCCTCATCAGCTGTGACCTTCTCGCAGCCAGGGTGGTACGGCAGATCGAAAATCCCTGGGTCGTGTTGCCACTCGGAGCAGCCGCTACTGATCGCTTGGGCAACGTCCGGCCAGCGAACCCTCGCCAGCAGATACGGGTTGTCCCGATCCGGGAGTGCCAGATACTGCACCTCCGTCGATTCCAGCATTTTCGTTCCCCTTCCAAAGCCGGAGCGAAGGGTCAGGGCTATCGACGTCCGAATGCCGCCGGGTCCTTCACGCCGGACCTGCGACACCGCCCAAGAAGGACGGCACTTCCGCCTTTCGCAAGCTCAGCTCCGCATCACCGGAGCCGACTCACGCCCTCACCTCGCACTCTGGCTTTCCCTCGGTGTCCCGCGGTTCGGCCTGTTCCCACATAAACTAACGGGTAGCAACGGGCATTGTCCAGAAATTTCGGCGCAACTATGTGAATGCTCCATGAACTGAGACTCGCGCGCCACAACTCTGCTCCTCCTTGTTCGTAACTGTTGCCTCATACGCAGCAAATAGCCACTCTCTGCTGTCGCACCATCACTCTCGGAACCATCTGGTGCCAGTACGTTGCCACGTGCAAGACGCTCGGTTCATTGGCGCGTATCCTGCTTCGATCGAGCCTTCGCCCGAACAATCGCGGTGGTGGGAGCAGGGTCAGGAGGGGACCAGGGATGCGGCCAACTAGCTCTGCAAGGGCCTCCATGGCGAGCAGGCCGATCTGTCTTGTCGCCGTCGTCATCGCCGGTCTCATCGGACTGGCGCCCGTGACCGCGCAGGCGACCCCGTCCACGACGGTGATCATCTCGAACCGGTCCACCACTGGGCCGGCATGGACGAGCATCCGGCTACCGGAACCGGCCGGCGCCACGAACGTGTTCGCGGACGAGATCAGCTGCCCAGCGGCCGGTCACTGCACGGCCGCCGGCGGCGACGACTCATCTGCGACCCAACCGGACCTCGTGTGGGACGAGACCGGCAACAGCTGGCGCCTCACCCAGCTCAGGTTTCCGACGGGTGCCATCCTCCCGCAGAGCTGGGGTCCTGACTCCCTCAGCTGTTGGGCGCCGGGCGATTGTGCTGCCCTGACCGGGTTCGTCCAGAGCCCGGGATCGAGCAACTCCGCCAAGACAGCACTCTTCGTGGAGCGCAACGGCACATGGACGACGTCGGTGATGCCGGCGGTGTTCGGACAGTACGGCTACAACTGGAACACGATCGCCTGCCAGTCAACGGGCGTGTGCACCGCGATGGGCGGATACGGCATCAGTCAGAAGACGCCGCAGAGCGGTGGCGTAACCGCCACGTTCACTCCAGGGGGCACGATCACCCCGGAGGCCATCCCAGTGCCGGCCGGCGCCGTCGACCTCAATGGGGAATCTCTGGCGGCGTTGGCGGAGTCCTGCCCAGCGACTGGCGGTTGCACCGGCGTCTTCGCTGGACAAGTCTCATGCCACATCAACAGCTCCGGCGGCAGCGTGTGCGACGAGACGGTGGCGACCGACGGCGATGGGAGCTGGCGCAGCGCCCTCCTCGCAGCAGGTTCGAGCCAGGACTACTACGTGGTGAACGCGTTGTCCTGTCCGGAGTCACCGTGGTGCATCGCTCCCGGCATCGAGTGGGTTCCGGCCAATCCGTCGCCTCCGACGAAAGTCACGACCGCCTATCTCGAGACAGAGGTCGCCAACGGCTCTTTCTCGCCGGCGTCCGTGGCGATCCCGCCGAGCGAGCCAGGCACCAGCTCGGCGTTCTCATCGGGCGCATGCATCAGCGCCCAGGCCTGCACGCTCGCCGGGTCATCAACCGACAAGTCCGGTAAGGCAAATGGCTTCCTCGAGACGCTCGCGAACGGTGAATGGAGCGACGTGATCCCGCCACTGCCGCCGGGTGCAGCGTCACAGCCCCTGTCGACGATCGTGCACGTCGCCTGCTCAGCCGCAGGTATCTGCGCAGCCCAGGGAAGGTACACCGACAGCGCCGGCAATCGGCACCTCGTCTTTTACCTGGGATCAGGCAAGAACTGGACGGTCTCGAAGGCTGTCGTGCCAGCCGGCGCAACGGGCGAAGCCATCCTCGGCATGTCCTGCGACTCGGCGGGGGCCTGCGCTGTTGCTGGAGAGGTCGGCATCTCCGGCGACAACGTTCCCTATGTGTTCCTCAGCCCTCAGGCGGGACTGGCCGTCTCTTCAGTCGAGGTCTCCAAGCCCCTCAGCGGCGACGTCGATTCCGAGATCCCGATCACGCTCAGCCCTGCCAACGGGAAGGAAGTGAGAGTCGACTACGTCACCGAGGCAGGCAGTGCGAAGGCGGGACGCGATTACACGGCTGTGTCGGGCGTCGTCAAGTTCGCGCCGGGGGCGACGAGCGGCGAGATCCCGGTGAAGATACTCGGTGGCAAGGAGGGTGGCCCTCCCCTCGACTTCAACCTCAAGCTGTCCAATGCCAGCAACAAAGTGCCGATCGTCAGCCCGTCGGCAACCGTCACCATCAACGAGGCTCCGAAGGCGTCGGTCGCAGCTGTGACGGTGCCGAGGCCGTACAGCTCCGACTCGACTGCCGATGTGCCCGTCACTCTGAGCCGCCCGGCGACGGAAGCGGTGTCCGTCGCGTACAGGACCGAGAACGGGACGGGTGTGGCGGGCAAGGACTACGAGACCGCTACTGGCACCGTGACGTTCCCTGCCGGGGCCACCAAGGAGAAGGTGCCGATCAAGCTCCTCGTCAACCCGGAGGCGCCGGGGGCCGAAGACGAGGACTTCTCCGTCGTGATCGCCGACCCGACTCCCGGCTGGCTGCAACTGTCCGACACGACGGCAAAGGTCACCATCACGACCCGGGTGACGGTCTCTTCTGTCAGCCCTGACGTCGGATCGCCTGCCGGTGGTCAGGTTGTGAAGCTGACAGGGACAGGCTTCGGGCCGGCGGGCAGCGACGACGCCAGCGTCCTCATGTGCGACGATGCCAGTACGTCGAGCTGCAGCGAGCGCTCGTGGAACGCCATCGGCGTCACAGTGCTCAGCGAAACGTCGATCCAGATGACGATTCCCCCCTGGGAGGGCCATGGTGAGCTCCTCGGACAGGAGAAGGACGGAGTCGAGGTGGTCGTCACCCCTGCGAGCGGCTCACCCCAGCGCAGCGATCCGGCGACCGCCGGCTACACCTACAAGATCGTCGTCGACAAGGTGTCGCCGAGCACGGCGTCGCCCGTCGGCGGCCAGACGATCACCATCCACGGCTCGGGCTTCGGCCCTGCGGACACAGGCGTTTCCGTCAACCTGTGCCCGGTTGCGGTTCTGGCCAAGTGCAATGCCGAGGGGCTCGCCCTGACGGGCGTCTCGTCGTCGGTCCTGAGCAACACGACGATCACCACGAAGGTGCCCAAGTTCGACGACAGGAAGGCGCGCGGTGACGAAGTCGACCCCAAGGTGAGCTACTACGTCGACGTGACGCTGAAATTGCTCGACTACACCTACCATGCCTCAAATGCCACGCCCACCACAGCGCTGTTCGCTTACGCGGTCTCGGTCACCTCGATCACGCCGAATTCAGGACCACCGAGCGGGCGCCAGGACGTCACGCTGCACGGCTCAGGTTTCGAGGGTTCTGACACCCCCGAGTTCGTCTATGTGTGGTTCTGCGTGCTCGACAGAGGGAGCTGCACGGCTCACAAGTGGGGCCCCGCCCTGGCCGATCTCATCGACGACTCGACGCTGACGGCCAAGACCCCTGACGTCGACCTCCCAGGGAGCAGCACGTCTGAGGTCGTCGGCGTCTATGTCGAGATTTACACAGGGCTGTACGGCGCTCCGGGTTCCCGTGTGCTGGCCAGCACGCTCCTCTCCGGGAAGGCCCAGAAGCCCACCTACACCTACGTATGCCCCGCCGGCAGCAAGAGCTGCTGACGGGCGACTGTCACTTTCTCGTATAGACGCCCACGTAGGCGATCCTCATCGGCGCTGCGGACGTCGTCGAGGAGGAAGGGGTGATGCAGTCACAGACGGCGTTCGGGTAGGAGCCGCCCATGGCGACATCCAGGATCAGGAAGAAACCATGGTCGACGGCTGCGTGCCACGTCGCCGCCGGCACCTGGCTCTCGTGCACGTGGAAGTACGCCGTCCCGTTCAGCAGCCAAGTGATCGACTCGTCCTTCGTGTCCGTCCGGTTGACGATGACGGAGTACGTGTTGAACGCCTGCTGGCAGCGTGGGCAGGCGGCAAGCCCGCTGCTGATGCCGACCGTCTCGTTGCACGGCCCTCCGGGATCCGTTCCGCAGTGGAACGTCCCCGAGACGTCCGAGCGAGCGTTGACGTCTTCCAGGATGTCGATCTCGCCGACGGCCGGCCACTTGGAACATTGCATCGTGCCCGCCGTTCCGTGACCGCCGGCACGAAACCCTGCACCCAGCATCCAGAAGCCCGGCCAGTACCCGAGGCCGTGCGCCGGGTCCGGTTGCTCGATGGAGGCGGTCACCTCCATCTCACCGCCCGCCGGTGCGGCGAAGTCGCCGGCGACGCTCTCGATGCGACCAGAGGTCCAGGACGCGTTCGACCTGACCGGCGTGATGTCGAGGTGGCCCTTCCCGTCCTGTGACACGTTGGCGGTTGCGCTCGTGTCCGACTCCACCTCGCCCGTGCCCCAGGCACCCGCGCAGCCCTGTCCTGAATTGTGCGTGCCGGCGGCGTAGGTCCAACTCGAATCGACGCGACCGGGCTTGCCGAGGAACCTGTCGAGAAAGACGGCATGCCAGCCTGGCGGCGGCTTGGGACCGGCAGTGCCAGACCCGAGGGTGGCAGCCAGGATGGCGGCCGTCGCCGTCAACAGGAGGACCAGGACGAAGATGACCGTCGAGGTGTGCACTCGTCCTGGCCGGTGGCCGTCGACTTCGCCACCGAAGTCCAGCTGTGCCTCGGCGCTGGCAACGCCGTCCTGCCCACGCAGTCGTCGTCTCGCCATCAGCGTCCTCCGCGGATCACGCGCTGCCTCGTTCGCAGCCTACGGAGGTGCGGTTGCTCAGGGAAGGGCCAATTGTGTCGCCGGAGCTGGCGGCGTCTTCTCGCCGAATCCGAGCACCATGCCGCTCTTATTTGCGACGTACACCATGTTGTTGCCGATCCCCGGCGGAGTGAACGCGTCGTTGTCCCCGTCGAACCACGAACCGAGAAGCGGGAGCTTCCCCTTCACCGGGACCGCACCGTAGGCGTAAAGGCTGGGGCCGTTCATGAACCAGACGATTGCGGAGCCTGACGCAGTGCCGTTCGAGGTGACGAGCGGCCCTGAGACCCCGAAGACCACTGTCTGGGCGGCGGTACCGACGAGCTTGAGGGCAGGCAGGCCCTTCGAGGTGACCTCGTACTTGTAGACGTCAACCTGAGCAGGCCCGTTGTTCGCTCCTGCCCACGTAGAGATGTAGACGTAGCCACCGTTGCCTGGCCATGCGCCGGCAGTCGAGTCGGCAGCGCCGTTCGGGCCGTACTCGCCGAGGACGGAATCCCGCTTGCCCGGCCCCTCGCGGGCGCCGCCGAGGCTGTCCGCGTCGAGCAGGTAGACGATCCCCTGCTTTCCCACGGTAACTACGAGATGCGGGTACTTGTGAGTGCCGAATTGCGCCGGCAAGACGACTGGTGCACCGGTGAGGTCCCAGTCGTGTGAGTCGACGTTGCCATCGTCGTACATCGAGAAGAAGTTTGTCGCCTTGAGCGAGCCGTTCGGCTGCACGGCGAGCCGGACGACCGAGTCACCGAGGTTCTTCGGTGGTGACGAGGCCTTGAGTGGCCCGCTCGGATCCGAGAGGCTCCCAAAGAAGCCATTGCCGGAAACGAACAGGATCTGGTTCGCGCCGTCCGACACGAGGCCTCCGCCGGCCTGCCAGATGCCGGCGCCCTGGCCGCTTGCGGTTCCCTCGTCGCTCCACATGGTCGTCTGCTTGCCGGCGGTCGAGACGCCGGCGATGATCCCGGTGTAAGGAAGGTAGTCGCAGTGTGATCCGAAGGCGGCGTAGACGACGTTGCCGAGCAGCAGGAGACCCGGTCGCTGCAGCTCCTTCGTGGCAACGAACGGCCGCTTCTTGTCGTTGACGGGCGGCCCCGTGATCTTGACGGGGAAGTGAGGCTCCTCCGCACCAGTAATGGTGTTGATGGCGTTCATGTACCAGGCGACAGGCCCCGAGGTGCCGGAGACGTAGGCCTGATCGACGAGATAGGCGATCCCCGTGGCCGGGTTCACCACCGGAGTTGACGTCACGCCGAGGTCTGGGGTCAGGTCGCTACAGTTCAACGGCGCATCCGGCCACGCATTTCCGATGTGGCGAGACCACTCGATCTTCCCCGAGACCGGGTTGAGGCCGTACACCCAGTCCATCTCGGTGGCCACGAGCAGGATTTTCCCGACGAGGAGCGGTTGGGCGTAGATCTGCCCCTTGAGCTGTGTGGCAAAGACCTGACCAAAGTTCGACGAGCTCACCAGTGCCGGCGTGAGGCCAGCCTCGTCGGGGTACCAACCGTCGCGCGAGTCGTTGCCACGGCTCGTCGGGCCTTGACCGGTGGTGAGCAGGGTCCGGGATGCCTGATGGGATGCTGGTGCTCCTCGCGACGCCGGATGGCTGTCGGAGGCTGCCGCTGCACTCGCGCCGAGCAGCAGGAACACGATTGCAATAGCGGGTACGACTCGAGCTCTCATTCCGCCTGACCTACCTAGTCGAAGGGCCGCGCTCGAACGTCCGCCGAATCGATGCGCCTCTCGGGCATTTCGTGCGCCGGCCGCCGAGCCATCGAGTCGGCATGCTACCCAGTCGTCGGACGGCGGCGCCAGCCCGCACATCGCCGCGGTGAGCATTTCGGCCCGAGGCGTCGGAGCCCGAGGCGTCGGAGCGCGAGACTGGGCCCATGCGTGAGATCGCCATCAAGGTCAGGGAAGGGCTCGCTGAGGGGCGACGCGTCGAGGTGGGTCGCGTCGTGGAATTCAAGGGTTTCGGAGGGAGGAGGGCAGGCGAAGCACTTGCTGTCTTCGACGACGGATCGGTGAGTGGCTCTCTGCTCGGCGGCGCGGCGGATGCAGCGACCGCCAAGCACATCGAGAGTGACAGCCCTTCGATCCTTTTCGAGCTCGGCGTCGGCCAAGACGCCGCCGTGGCCGCTGGGCTCACGTGCGGCGGCGTGGCCACAGTGCTCGCGTCCGACGCAGCCACGATCCCGCACGAGCTCTGGACGGCGCTCGAGAACGGCTGGCCCGTCGCTCTCCTCACTCGAACAGAGGAGGAGACGGGGTCGAGTGCCCTCGTGCTCGTGGACAGCCCGGCAACCCACACCCTCGAGCGTTACGGCTCGCTCGGCGATTCCAGCACCGACGAGGAGGCCGCACAGGCAGGGCGTCAAGCGCTCCGACTTGGCCGCGACTCGACCCAGATTCAGGCGCTCGGCAACGCTCAGCTCGTCGTCGAGGCGTACTTCCCCTCCACGACGCTCGTCGTCGTCGGCGAGGGCCAGCTCGCCGACGCCCTGGCCGCCCAGGCGAGGTTGCTGGGCTGGTCGGCCGTCGTCGAGCGCGCTTGGGACGCCGGGACCGCCAAGCAAATCGGCGCGCTCAGCGGGCCCGATGCCGTCGTCGTCCTCTCCCACGACCCCGAGATCGACGCGCCGGCGCTGGCGGCTGCGCTGGCGTCCGGGAGCTATGTCGGCGCCCTCGGCTCTCGGCACACCCAGTCGCGCCGCCGCGAGCAATTGGGCGGCCTCGGGCTGGACGACTCCCTCATCGACCGCATCCACGGCCCGGTCGGTCTCGACCTCGGCGCCCGGACTCCCGAGGAGACAGCGCTCGCCGTCGCAGCCGAGATACTCGCCCACAGGACGGGTCGTTCCGCCGGGAGCCTCCGAACCTCCTCGGGCCCGATCAACGGCTGAACGACCTCCGCTCGCCTAAAGAGCGAGCCTCGTTCTGTGGCGGTACGCCGTAGCCGGTCCCGCTTCGGCGGTTGCTGCAGCGGGACTGCGCCGCCACTTAGGATTCCCCCACCGCCGGGGAGGGACTCGGCGCCGCGAGGAGCCTGATGGCGCGTCTGCCGCCCTATCACATCGACCGGCCGCGACTGAGTGGCAGGTGCGCCGACGAACGCGTCGTCGTCGTGGAGGCGGGCGGCGGCTATGGCAAGACGACGCTCGGAGCCGAGCTCGTCGACCTCTGGCGAACCGTCGGCATCGAGGTGCTCCTCCTTTCGGAAGGGGTGAGCGCCTCCCTCTTTGCCGCCAGGCTGCGGGCCGCCGTCGCACACTCCGGCTTCAGCGAGGCTGCCGCCGCCATGGCTGGAGCCGGCGACGACCCTCAAGGTGCCGTGGATGCCGCCGTGAGCGCGCTTTCCACCGAGCAGTGCGCCTTCGTCATCGACGACGTCCACCACGCTTCCCGTGAAGCCGCTCAGCTCATCGAGCACCTCGCCTCCAGCATCACGCCGACGCAGCACGCCGTCGTGCTCGCCCGCCAGCTCCCGCCGGGATCGGAGCGGCTTCGACGCGCCGAGTACTTGCACCTGAGTGCCACCGACTTGGCGCTCGATCCGGGTGAGACGCTGCAACTCTGCAGGGAGGGTTTCGGCCTTGACGTCGGCCCGGGCGACTCGCAGGCGGTCGACGAGGCGACCGGAGGCTGGACGGCCGCGGCTGTCCTCGCCGTCTCGAGGGCGAAGCGGACCGGCGAGCATCTGCGCACCGTGGCCGAGACGGCTCTCACGAACCGGACTTCCGGCGCCGTCGCTGCCATCCTCGAGGGCGCCATCACGAGCCTGCGGCCCGCCGACCGAACGAAACTGGCCCAGGTTGCACGCCTCCCCTACCTCGACGAGGCCGTCGTCGACACCGTCGCCGGCAGGGTCGGTTTCTTCGCCCGCTGCCTGGAGATCGGCGTGCCCCTCACGCGCGGTTCCGGTGGCTGGTGGGACATTCCGGGACCCGTGCGGGATCACCTCGCCACCCTCGCACCGCCGGACCCCGTCGCGCTCCGCCGGGCGGCGGCGTCCTACGAGCAGCGCGGTGAGCTGAGCGCCGCTCTCCAGCTCCTCCTCGGCTTCGGCGACGACATGGCGGCCGCCGATCTCTTTGCCCACGCCGCCCCCGGCGACCTCGAGGCCATGGACGTCCTCGAGGTTCAGGCGGTCGTCGGCGCCCTCGGCGAGGAGGCGCTCGAGGCACATCCCGTCGTCCTCCTGCATCTTGCCCGCAGCCTCAGTACCGCCACCCTCATGAGCCGTCGAGAGGCTGCCTTGCGGCGCGTCGAAGTGCTCGCCGCCGGCGTCGACTCGCCTTCGCTACGGCGCGCCATCGCCTGCGAGCGGGCAAAAGACCTCGTTCGCGACGGCGAATTCGAGAAAGCAGCCGCCCTGGCGGCCGACGTGCTCGACTCGACGCCACCCGACGAGCTTCTCTCTCGTGCCGGCGCCCTGGCTGCCTTGGGCCGCGCGCTCGTCTGGCGCTTCGACCCGCAGGGGCGGCGCGACGAGACCAGCCTCAACGAGGCCGACGAGCGGCTCGGCCAGGCGATGAACCTCTACCAGCAGCTCGGCATGCGCGCCTCTGCCGCCGTGCTCGTGCTCTACCGGGCCATGTGGATCGAGTTCGCCCGTGGGCATCCGTTGGGCGCCCTCGAGCGGCTTCGAGACGGGCTCAGTCTCGTCGTCGACCGCCCGAGGACGTGGGCGCTCCTCCTCATCCAGCGAGCCGAGGTGGAGCTCGAGCTCGGCCTCTTCGACGAGTCCGAGGCGACAATGGCCGAGACCCTTCGTCTCGCTGAGGTCTACGACGACGAGGTGCTGCGCGCCTACACGTTCTGGGAGCAGGCCATCGTCGCCTCCCACCGGGGCGACCGGGAGGCCGTGCTCGCATCCGTACGGCTCACCGAGCAGCACAAAGGGGACTGGTGGGACTACGCCTCGGCCGACTTCTTTGCGAGCGCGGCCGAATCCCTCGCCCGCGTCGGCGAGACGGCGCTTGCCTGGGACTGCCTCGCCCGTGGCAGGGAGGACCCGCAGGACGCCCTCCCCCTGCTCGCCTTGGCCGAAGGGGTCCTGAATGCCCGCTTCGGCGACCCGGAGCTGGCTGAACGACAGCTCCGCGAAGCACCCGACAAGGGTGTCGACCCGCGCGAGTACTGGCGGATGACGCTGTTCAGGGCGCTGGCGGCTTTTCGTCGCGACGACCGCAGCGCCGGAGCGCTTGCAGCCCGCGCCTTCGAGGAGGCGTCCCGCCTCGGCCTCGGTCACCTTCCCCTGACGAAGGAGCGCGCCGCCACCGAACAGGTCCTCGGCCTCGCCGTCGAGACGGGCCAGCCGGCCGCCCTTGCCCTCGAGGCTGCCGCCCTCCCGACAGCCATCCGTGTGCTCGGCACGTTCAGCCTCACGAGCGGCGGACGCGAGGTCACCGTCTCCCCAGGGCAGGGCCGCCGTCTCCTTCAGATGCTTGCCGTCTCCGCCGGCCGTGTCGTCACCGACCAGGCGATGGAGGTGCTCTGGCCCGATGCCAACCCCGACGCCGCCCGCAACCGCCTCCGCACAGTCCTCAACCGCCTCCGTTCAGAGGCTGGCGACGTCGTCGTGCGTTCAGGCGAAACCCTCGAGCTCCGCTCCGACGTCTCAGTCGACCTCGCCCTGTTCGAGGCGGACGCCCGGCGATCCCTCGCCCTCGGGGCGGGCGAGCCCACGTTCGCGGTCGCCGTCGCCCGCTCCGCCATGACCCGCTACAGGGGGGAGCTGCTCCCCGAAGAGCCCTATGAGGACTGGGCGGCGCGGCCGCGAGAACGTGCCCGCCGCACGATGCTGCAGCTGCTCGACCTCTGCGCGGATGTGGCCGCCGACCGCGGCGACCTCGACGACATGCGCCGTGTCGTCGAGATGACGATCGACCTCGCCCCCTACGACGACGATCGCTACCTGCGGGCCGCCTCCCTCCTCCTGCAGCAGGGACGCCGCGGCGCCGCCCTCATGGTCGTCCGTCGCGCTCGCCGCGCCCTCGCCGAGATCGGCCTCGAGCCGCCGGTGCACCTCCTCCGCCTGGAGGAGGAGATCAGCGCCTGAAAGCTGTCCCCCCTCCCGCCGGGGCAGCCAGCGCGGCGCCGCCGGGCCCCTCCCGAAGGAAGGACCCGGCGCACCGCGCATCCTCTGACCCGCTCGAGCGAGCCGGAGGCTTGTCGACGGCTCCCCCCGGGCGCTCAAGGGCGCATTGCCGTCACACCTTGACGAGGCTGAAGGTCCCCTTGTAGGGCGTGGGTGCCTTGGCTCCATTGCCACTCCCGGTCGCAGAGACACCCGTTGCACCGAGAGCGAGTACCTCGGTGCTGTCGAAGTAGAGGGGCTTGCCCCCGTAGGTGACCTGCATGGTGCCGTCGCTTCGGTCGGCGGTCCCGAACTTGGACGCCTTCAGCCCGGCGGCCGTGCCGGCCGTACCCTGGCTGATGACCGGGGGCCAGGTGTCCGAGCAGATCGTCTGGCAGGCACTGCCGCCCGAGTACGTGTACACGGGGAAGAGCACGAAACCGCCTCCCACCGTCATGTAGGCGGCGAGCACCGACTTGCCCTTGATGGTGACGGTGCCGAACAGTGCCGTGCGGGGAAGGAAGGCTCCCTTGGCATTGATCAGGTACCAGTTGCCGTGCCACGGCGGGATCGTGGACTCGTCCCAGTTCTCGCCCGAGATGACGCCGCCGATGCCGTCGAAGAGGTAGAGCGGGTGCCCGTTGTAGGTCACCTGCGTGCCAAGGCCGGCGATGTCGACGGTCCCGAGGAGCTTCTGGCTGACGCCCGGCCCGGCGACCGGCTTGCCGGTCGTGAGGTACGCCGGCCACTCCGCCGTCGAGGAGCTCAAGGAGCCGGTGCAGGACATCTTGGAACCGACGACCTCGACGACCTTCGTCGTGCAGCCGATGTGGGTCCCGTAGTCGGCGGTGATGGAGTAGAGCGCCGTGCCGGCACCTTGGCCGGAGCCGGCCACGAGCGTCGTGCCGAACTCGCCTTTCACGGCGGCCACGACCGATCCGCTCGCGGCCGTGTGCGCCGAGGCGACGCCGGCCGGCACGACGGTGGCGCAGAAGGCCGCCAGGATGCCGACGGAAACGGACGCTGTGCGGACTCGGCGCCGGCCGAGGAATGCGCTGAGACGCGCGGTGGTGTGCATGTGTGAGTCCTCCTGTGTCATCGGCCGAGCGCGGTACCCGGCTTTGAGACAGGTTGCTGGTGCGGCGTCACACCAGCGTCACACGGGACGATTCCCTTGAAATTCTTTCAGTCCGTCACAGACCCTTGACGAGACCGGGAGTATCCCGCTGCCCGCCGTTGGCGCCGTCGCCGAGCTCGTCGAAGTAGTTGTCACCCCAGCAGGAGGCTTGCTGGTTCGTGTTCAGTGCGCAGACCGCCACACCGTTCGGGTTTGCCGAGATCTGGCCGTCCGACGAGAAGCCGGAGACCGGCACGGGGATCGAGCTCTGCACGCCAGCAGATGGGTCTCCGAGCTCACCGGCGGAGTTGTCGCCCCAACATCTCACCTGACCCCCGAGCAGCACCGCACAAGCCGACACGTTGCCGGCGGCGATGGCCACGGCCGGGTTGGCGCCGCCGATGCCGCTCACCGCCACGGGCACGTGGCTATCCTTCGTCGACCCGTCACCGAGCTCCCCGGTGACGTTCCAGCCCCAGCAGTACACGGAGCCGGCATTCGTCAAGGCGCAGCTGAAGGAGGCACCAAGGGCGAGCTGGACCACGCCGCCGAGGCTCGAGACGCTGACGGGCTTCGAGCTTTGGTTCGTGGAGTTGTCACCGAGTTGTCCGTGCTCGTTCGCACCCCAGCACTGCACGATGCCGGCAAGGATGATGGCGCACGTGTGTGTCTGGCCGGCCACGATCTCTGTGACTCGGCCGAGCGAGGCGACCGGCGCAGGCGTCGGTCGCGGGGAGATCGTCGTCCCGTCGCCGACTTGCCCGTGATTGTTCCAACCCCAGCACCACGCTTCGGCACCCGGTCCGATCCCGTCCGGCGTGAGCGCACAGTTGGTCTGGCCTCCCGTGCTCACCGCCTCCACGGGTTCTGCGAGCGACACCTTGCCGGGGTACGGATCGATCCCGCCCGACGTCCCGTTACCGAGGTCGCCCCACTTGTTGTCACCCCAGCACCACAGCTGAGAGCTGACCGTGAGCACGCATGCCCCGACGTAGCTGCCCGACACCTGGGCGAGGCCAGTCGGGACCTTTGGCGGCGTGCGGGCGGAGTCGCGGGCGTTGCCGGTCCCGTCGCCCACATACGTCCCCCAACAAGCGGCATCGAGCGCCTGTGTGAGGGCACACCCGGTCTGTCCTCCCTCCGAGACGGCAGAGACATCGAAGAACGACGTCGGCAGGCCGATGACGGGGGTGGGGATGTCCCGGTCGAGGGTGTTGCCGATGCCGAGCTGGCCCTCGAAGCCGGCGCCCCAGCACTCCACCTCGCCCGAGGTGAGCACGACGCAGGTGTGGACGAAACCGGCTGCCAGCTGCAGCGGCCCGCCCGGACCGCCGGCCGGCGGTGACCGGAGCCCGAACACGGTCGTCGGCTCCTTCAGGTTCGGGCCCGTCATGACACCGTTGCCGAGGACGCCGCGCTGCTCGATGCCCCAGCAGACTGCGGTCGGAACCGGCGCCGAGGCGATGGCGCAGGTGTGATTCTGGCCCGGGCTGACCGAATCGACCCCACTCGAGAGGCCGGAGACTTGCGTCGGGGCGTCCTCGAGGGCGGTGGTCCCGTTGCCCAGCTGGCCGTCCTGGTTCTCGCCCCAGCACTTGAGGTCACCACCGTGGAGGATGGCGCAGGTGTCCTCGGTGCCTGCGGCGATCTGATCGACGCCGGCATCGAGGTTGAGCACGGCCACGGGCGTGTCGTGGTTGGTGTTCTTGCCGCTCGCTCCATTGCCGAGCTCGCCGTAGACGTCGCTGCCCCAGCAGAACATGCCGCCCAGCGAGTCGAGCGCGCACGTGTGGGAGCCGCCTGCGGCCACCGCTGTCACGTTGGTCAGGTTCTTCACGGCGACTGGCGTGGCCGAGTTCGTCGTGGTGCCGTCACCGAGCTGGCCGCTCGTGTCCTGGCCCCAGCATTCGACCGTCTTCGCGAGGGTGAGCGCACAGGCTTGGCCACCTCCCGCCGAGACAGCGGACGCCTTGATGCCGGGCACCACCGTCGCAACGCGCTTCGAGCCTCCGGCCGTCCCCGTCCCGAGCTCGCCGAAGGAGTTGTCGCCCCAGCACCACACCCGGTTCGTGGCGTCGACGGCACAGGTGAAGTTGCGGCCCGCCGACACGTCGATCGCCGCCGGTAGGCCTTCAACGAGCACCGGCGCCGTCGAGATACCCGGCATGGCAACTTTCGTGCTGCCGAGCTGGCCGGCCGAGTTGTCGCCCCAGCACCACACGGTCGCGTCCGGCATGAGCGCACAGGCGTCGCCGCCACCGACGTTGGCCTCGCCACCCGCCGTCACGAGCGGCACCGTGTTCGCTCTCGCCGGCGCCGCTGCCTCGGAAGCGAGCGACACGAGCGTCAGCATCGAGCCGACGAGGACCGCCGTCGCTGCGAGCACCGCCCACTTCGCCGGGCGTCGCCGAGGTCGTCTCGCGCCGTCCGCACGGTAGTCCGCTACGAGTCCAGTCGTCTTTGCTTCGCCCATCTGTTGAAGGTACGGACGCGGGTGTACCGGTTCATAGGGGGAAACCCCCCTCGTTTGAGGTCATCGACCCCTCGAACCCCTTTCCGCCGGGCGTCAGCTGGCCGTGATGTCGACCTGCCAGCCGATGCCGAACCGGTCGATGAGGGCGCCGAATACGTCCCCCCAGAACATCTTCTCCAGGGGAGCCTTGACGGTCCCGCCGGCGCTCAGGGCGTCGAAGATCCTTCGCAGATCCTCCTCCTCGGTGCCGACGACGGTCAGCTCGATCCTCGTCTGGACGGCGCTCGTGGCGTCAGAGCGGTCACTCGCACGCAGTATGACGGCGCCGGTGTCGAGCGAGGCGTTGATGACGAGCTGTTGCTCGCTCTCGGGCGCTGTCGGATCGACGTCTCCGCGACGGGTGATCGCGAGCTCGCCGCCGAAGACGCCTTGGTAGAAGGTCATCGCTTCCTCGGTGTTGCCGGGGAAGAAGAGGTACGCCTCCAGCTTCATGATTGAACTCCTGGGTCGTTGGGTGTTGGAACTAGACCGTATAGTACTTGAGCAGAACTAGTCTGTCTAGTACTCTCTTGTGAACGATGACAACGACGACTCCTCAGGAACAACCCGAAGGCGGCGCGGATCGGCGCCATCGCGAGATCCGGGAGGCGGCCATCGGCATCTTCCTCGCCAGCGGCTACGAGGGCGCAACGATGGAGGGAATTGCCGTTCGTGCCGGCGTCTCCAAGCAGACCGTATACAAGCACTTCACCGACAAGCAGCATCTCTTCGCCGACATCGTGCTATCGACCACGGACGACATGGATGCGCTCGTCGGCCTCATCGCCGAAGAACTGACCGAGACTTCCGACCTCGCCGGCGGCCTGGAGCACCTCGCGGAGACGTTCCTCGTCGCACTCATGCAGCCCCGCGTGCTCCGGCTCCGCCGTCTGGTGATCTCCTCCGCGGACCGCTTTCCCGAGATCGCCACCGCCTGGTACGAACGAGGTTTCGAACGGGTCCTCGAAGCACTCTCGACGAGCTTTCGAGCCCTCGCAGATCGGCAGCTGCTCGCCGTCGACGACGCCGCGGCTGCAGCCGACCACTTCGTCGGCATGTTGTTCTGGATCCCGGTGAACAAGGCCATGTTCACCGGTGACGACGACTACTCGGCGACCCATGACCTCGCTCCGGTTGCTCGATCGGCGGTGCAGGCGTTCATGAATGCCTACGGTTGCCGGCCATTGGAGAAGCTCGGGAGGCGTTGACTGGACTGACGACCTACTCGAGATCCACCTCGTCGCCCTCGGGTGGCGGTTCGGAGGCTGACTCGAGTGCCTCCCGGGTCGCCCGCGCCATCGCCCGCAAGGCGGTGCGCACGACGCTGAGAAGCCTCGGGCCGTCGACAGGCGGGATGTCCATGGCGACTCGGGCGACACCGGGCTCCTCCGGCTCGACCCGGGCGCCTGCCGCCGACAGCGTCTCCAAGAGCTCGCGGTTGTCCCAGAGGATGTGACCGACGAAGGCCGTGATCCCGTTGCGACGGGCTTGATCGGCGAGCATCCTCAAAAGGAGAGTGCCGAGTCCCCGACGCTGGTAGTCGTCGAGGACCGTGACCGCGACCTCGGCGTGGTCAGGCTGGGCAGGGTCTCGGATGTAGCGGGCGATCCCGATGCCTGGCTCGTCGGGCTCGTCGAGGGCGAAGGCCGCCCAGGCGAAGTGGTCCTTGTAGTCGAGGTTCGTGAGGTACTCGAGGTCTGCATCGGAGAGCCGAGACGGCGCCGTGAAGAAGCGAAGGTGACGGGCTTGCACAGAGAGGCGCTCATAACCGGCCGCCAGCCCGTGCCGATCGGTGGGCCGGACCGGTCGCACGAGCACGCGGGTGTGGTCGGCCAGCTCGTGGACGGAAGTGCTCGAACCGAGCGGGTCGGTCGCGATTGACTCGAACATCATGCGCTCCCTATGGCCGAGCCAGTCCCTCGGCTCGGCTCAGGTCTCGTAGAGGTCGTCGATGACTGGGCCATAGGCCTTCTCGACGACGGCGCGCCGCACCTTGAGCGTCGGGGTGAGCTCGCCGTTGCCAACCGTCAGGTCGTGGGGCAGTACGGCGAACTTACGGATCGACTCAGCTCGTGACACCGACTGGTTGGCGTCGTCGATGGCCGCCTGCACCTCGGCCAGGAGCGCCGGATGATCGAGAGCCCGTACGGGCTCCGTCCCGCCGCGATCGCCCCTCGCGGCCCAGGATGCCAAGGCTTCCTCGTCGATGGTGATGAGCGCCGCAACGAAAGGACGGGCGTCACCAACCACGACCGCCTGGCTGATCAGCGGGTGGGCGCGAATCCGGTCCTCTAGCGGTGCCGGCGCCACGTTCTTCCCGGCGGCAGTGACGATGAGCTCCTTCTTCCGTCCCGTGATCCGCAGGTAGCCGTCGTCGAGGTCACCGATGTCACCGGTCTTGAACCACCCGTCCGCATCGAAGCTCTCGGCAGTCGCTTGATCGTTGCACCAGTACCCCTGGAAGATTTGCGGTCCCTTGGCGAGGATCTCGCCGTCCGAGGCGATACGGAGGCTCGTGCCCATGAGCGCCTGCCCGACGGTGCCGGGTCTCCAGGCTGCGAGCCGGTTGACCGTCAGCGTCGGGCTCGTCTCGGTGAGGCCGTAACCCTCGAACACCTTGACGCCGACTCCGTTGAAGAAGTGCGTGAGGCGCTCGCCGAGGGGGCCGCCGCCGCTGAAGGCGAAGCGCAGGCGCCCACCGAAGGCCGCCTCCACCTTCTTGTAGACCGGCTGCTCGAAGGCGGCGTGCTCCGCCAAGGTGAGCGGGTGGGGAACGCGGTCCTCGTGGTGGCGCGACCACGCCACGGCCACGTCGGCCGCCTTGTCGAAGATGGCCGCGTGGCCCTCGGCGTGCGCCTTCTGCTGGGCGCCGTTGAACACCTTCTCGAAGATGCGGGGCACGGCCGCGATCATCGTGGGTTGCACCATGGCGAACTCCTCCAGGAGCGCGGCCGGATCGCTCGCGAAGGCGTCCTTCGATCCCCACTCCACGCCCACGAGGGCGATGATCTTGGCGAGTACGTGAGCGAGCGGCAGGAACAGGAGCCCGACCTCGTCCGTTTGCAGCATCGGACCGATGGCGTCCATCGTCTGCCATACGTTGCCGCGGAGGTTTCCGTGCGTGAGGACGCAGCCCTTGGGCCGGCCGGTCGTCCCCGACGTGTAGATGATCGTGGCGATGTCGGCAGCTTGGAGGGAGCCGATGCGCTTGTCGAGGGCCGAGTCGTCGACGGCCTGTCCCCGGCGGGCAAGCTCGTCGAGCGCCCCGTCGTCAATGACGAGAACTTCCGGACGCCCGTCCGTGCCGCTGCCGCCAACCTCGAACAGGTCCCGCATCGCCGCCGTCTCGACGAGCAGCATCTGGACGTCGCTGTCCTGCACGATCCACTGCATCTGCTCTGCCGACGACGTCTCGTAGATGGGAACGGTCACGCCGCCGGTGGCAAGGATGGCGTAGTCGATCAGCAGCCACTCCAACCTCGTTCGCGACATGAGGGCAACCCGACCGCCGGGCTCGAGCCCACTGGCGAGGATGCCCTTGGCAACGGCACGGCAGCGTTCGTAGAACTCGCCGGCCGACACGTCGACGTAGTGGTCGCCGTCCCGGTAGGCGGCGACGGCTCGGCCGGGATCCTCTTCGGCACGCTTGATCACCGGTTCGAGCAGATTGGTACCTGGTGGAATCGCATCCATCGGGGGCCCGGACGTCTCGCGCATCACCATCACCCCTTCCACCGGGGTCACCTGACTCCGGCTCACACCATCGTCGATGGTCTCCCGCTCACGATGTGCATGTTCACGCTCCGGCGACAGAGGCGAAGGTCACTTCTGAACGGATTCACGACCGGGCCGGCGGCGTGACACGGCTCATCGCCTTCAGCACGGCGCGTGTCGAAGGCGCGCGAGACGCCGCCGGAGCGGCCACTCGGCGTCTTCCTCGCGGGTTTATGCAGAGGCGCCTCGGATCAGTCGGTGCCTTCGAACTTGAAGGACACCTTCACCTTCGCCCTGTACGCCGTGACGCGGCCGTCTTCGATGTGCATGTCGAGCTCGGACACCTCGGCTACGCGAAGGTCGCGAAGTGATTGCGACGCCTTCGTCACCGCGGCGGCTGCCGCCTTCTCCCATGACTCCGTGCTCGTCCCGACAAGCTCGATGACCTTGTAGACGCTCTCCGACATGTCCTGACGTCCTTTCCAGAGGCACGATGTGACGTAGGCCTGGCGGGTGCGCCACAGCCTCCTCCGGCTCAAGTGTCCGCGGTCAGCGGCGTAGCGAACAGAGGCAAAGGTCCCGACTGGACACTGGTCGCACGCCAGATCGGGTCGTGCCGCCAGGATCGATCGACTGAACCCGCGTTTGCCGCTTGGCCCGCGCTGAGCCCTCCTGGGCTCGGCAACTCGGGTGCTTGCTCAACTGCTTGCATAGTTGCTTGCGTATAGCTTGCATCGATCTATACTGCAGTCATGGCCAAGTACGCCACCAGCACCTTTGAGGTTCACGATGCCCTGGGCAGGGCTCTGGTGGCCGCCACTGCCGATGAGTGCGCCGAGCTGCTCTCAGGCGTCCCAAGGCAGTTCGACGTGTTCCGGGAAGCCATGCCCCACGCTCTTCGTGGCGAGTGGCCTGCGGTAACGGTCCTCGTGAGCCGCTGGCACTCCCTCGTGGACGACATCGTGAAGTCGGCTGCCGAGGAGTTCCCCCAGCTCGTCCAGTGGACGAACAACGGCTTTGGCATCGTGACCGCCTCGCACGAGGTGCGTCGGGAGCCGATCCAGTACCTCGATCACCTCATCGGTGATGTGCCGTTCTCACCGCTCGTCGCTCGATTCGGTCGAGACGTCGGTGTTGGAGTTGTTGCCATCGACGCCGTCCGGATGCTCTTGCCGGGATGCCGGCAGCTCAACCTTGGGGCGTCTTCAGGGTGGCCCGAACTCCCGGAAGATATCGATTCCGGTCGTTTCCGCCGGCTTGTCGATATTGCGATCCGGTCGATGCAGCCGCCACTCTTCAGGGTGAAGGACCTGTTCGGCCTCTCCAACGGCGAGGTTGCTGATCTCTTCGGCGTCAGGCGGCAAGCGGTGGATCAGTGGGAGCAGCGCGGCGAAGTGCCAGCAGCCCGACGGGAAAAACTTGCCAACCTGCTGTCTGTCGGAGAGCTGCTGGACCGCAAGCTCAGCCCAGGACGCCTGCCACTGGTGGCTCGACGGAGCGCTGACGTCTACGGAGGAATCACCATGCTCGACATGGCTTCTTCCGATCGCGACGCTGAGCTTCGGGAACTGACCGAGCGTGCGTTTGACTGGTCGGGAACTGCTTGATGGACGTCACCGAACGTGAAGGCGAGTACTACCGGGTCGCCGACCCCTCCTGGACCGATCCTCTGGACGGGAGTTACTCGATGCGCTTCGGCGCACGGTGGAACGCCCAGGGCAGCTTCCCGGTCACGTACCTCAACGCTGACATCGACACCGCACGGGCGAACGCCCGACACTTTCTCACCGAACGTCTCCGGGGCCACCCGTTCAGGGCCGAGGACATCGACCCATCCGAACGCCCAGTGTTGGTTCCGACTGAAATCTCACACGACTACTACCTCGACGTCGTGTCCCCCATCGGATGTGTCGCCAACGGGCTACCGGCGACGTACCCCGCTGACGGCACGGACAACGTCATCGCCTGGCCGGTCTGCCAGCCAATCGGGCAGCGAGCCCGGGATGCTGAATTGCCGGGAATCGCCTGCCGTTCGGCAGCACGCACTGCTCCTGTTGATGGGGAGGAGCTGGCGTGGTTCGACCGCTCCGACGTCACGCTCAAACCCAAGGAGACCCGAGCGTTCCAGGACTGGTACGGTCCGATCGACTGGTGACAGCGACGCCCGAAGGACCAACTCAGTCGTTGGATCGCAGGTCAAGGGAGCAGCGGCGGTGACCTCGTCTCCGAGGTGCCCGGGTGTCGCTCGACGAGGCATATATAGCCTTGTCGTAACACTCTAACTAAAGTACTCTGCCAGATGTGCCCAAGATGCCCCGCTCGAACCCGCTCGCGATGGCGGTGCTCGTGGCGCTCTACGAGCGTCCGATGCACCCGTACGAAGTCGCCCAGACGCTCCGCCAGCGCGCCAAGCATGAGAGCGTCCGCCTCAACTACGGGTCCCTGTACGCCGTGGTCGAGTCGTTGGAGAAGCGTGGTTTCGTCAAGGCGACCGGCACGCTGCGGGAGGGCCGCCGTCCGGAGCGCACGATCTACGCGATCACCGATGACGGCTCGCGGGAGATGCTCGACTGGCTGACCGACCTCATCGGCGTGCCCGTCAAGGAGTACCCGCAGTTCATGGCGGGGCTGTCGTTCGTCGCCGCGCTTGATCCCGGCGATGCCCTCGTGGCGCTCCGGGCACGGCAGGAGGTCCTCACGTTCGGGCTGGCGAAGATGCGGTCTGTGATCAGGGAGACCCACAAGGCAGGTCTCCCACGCGTCTTCGGGCTCGAGAGCGAGTACGAGGAGGGTCAGCTCACCGCCGAGCTCCGCTTCGTGAAGGCGCTCGTCGAGGACATGGAGAACGGCACCCTCGACGGTCTCGAGATGTGGCACAAGTTCCACGAAGAGGGCGCCACGGCCGATCTCATCGAATTCAATTTCGAGCCGGAGGAGGACCGATGAACGAGCATCCGCTCATCGAGGCGAGCGGCATCCGCACGCGCTTCGGCAAGGTGGAGGCCCTCCGCGGCCTCGACCTCGTCGTGCCGGGAGGTGAGCCGCTCGCCATCCTCGGCCCGAACGGCGCCGGGAAGACGACGTTCATCCGGATGCTGGCGACGTTGCTCCGACCCGACGAAGGCAGGCTCTTCCTCGACGGTCACGACGTCATCCGGGAGCCGATGACCGTCCGCCGCATGATCGGCCTCGCCGGTCAGTCCGCCGCCGTCGAGGCGAAGATGACCGGAAGGGAGAACCTCGTCATGGTCGCCCGCCTCTACGGCCAGTCCTCCGGCCGGGCGAAGGAGAGCGCCCGGTCGATTCTCGCCCAACTCCATCTGGAAGACGCCGCCGACCGCCTGGTGGGCACGTACTCGGGCGGCATGCGCCGCCGGCTCGACGTCGGGGCCAGCCTCGTCGGCGCGCCGCGGCTCCTCCTCCTCGACGAGCCCACGACGGGACTGGACCCGGGCGGCCGCAACGAGGTGTGGGACAGCATCGCCGCCCTGAGCGCAGCGGGCACAGACGTCGTGCTCACGACGCAATACCTCGACGAGGCCGATCACCTCGCCGCCTCGGTGGTCATCATCGACGAAGGGCGTGTGATCGCCCACGGTACGCCGAGCGAGCTGAAGTCCAGGATCGGCGCCGACGTCATCGAGCTGCACACCGTCGATGCTGCGTCGCTGTCGGAGGCCACCCGCGTGCTCGCCACCCTCGGACTCGGCGAACCGGACATCGACCCGGCAACGCGACGGTGCTCGGTGGCGGCGACGGAGGGATCGCGGCAGCTCGCGACCATTGTCCGAGCGCTCGACGACGCCGGCGTCGAGGTGGAGGATCTCGGCCTTCGCCGTCCGACGCTCGACGAGGTCTTCCTCGTTCTCACTGGACATTCCACCGCCGACCACGAGGAGGGTGCAGCATGACGACCGGCATTGCAATCCCGGTGACGCGTCTGCCCCGAGGCCCCGACACCAAGGGCGCGTCCTTTCTCGGCGCAACGGCGCAGGTGGCGATCCGGACGCTGAAGAAGTTTCTTCGCACGCCCGCCCTCGTCATCGCCGGGACGGCGCAGGGGATCCTCTTCCTCTTGATCTTCCGCTATGTGTTCGGTGGGGCGGTTGGCCACCTGGGAACGCTCCGATACGTCGACTTTCTCGTACCTGGGTTCGTCGTGACCGGCGTCCTCTTCCAAGGCATGAGCGCCGCCAGCGGCATCGCGGAGGACCTGCAGGGAGGCTTGGTCGATCGGCTCCGCAGCCTGCCCATTCCGGGCCTGTCGGTCGTGACGGGACGAGTCGCAGCGGATACGGCACTTGTCGGTTGGGGCACGCTCGTGATGACCGTTGTCGGGTTTCTCGTCGGCTTTCGCCTGGGCGGCGGCGTGGGTGGCGGCGTGGCGGCGTTCGGGCTCACCGTGCTCTTCGGCTTCGCCTTTGTCTGGGTGTTCATCGCCCTCGGGCTCGTGGCCGGGAGTCCGCAAGCGGCGCAGGCGATCTCCTTCATGGTCTTCCCGGTGACCTTCGTGTCGAGCGCCTACGTCCCGGTGTCGACAATGCCGGGCTGGATGCAGGCGTTCGCGAACAACCAGCCGATGACGATGATGTGCAACGCAGTGCGGATCCTGACCGATGGCCCTGCCGCGCAGCACCTGCTCGGTCACTCGCTCGGGTACTACCTCGTTGCGTCACTGCTCTGGAGCGCCGGCATCGCCGTGGTGTTTGCGCCGCTTGCGGCATGGAAGCTCCGGCGGTCGTAGGGACGAGCCACCCCCGCGACCGCTCGGGCTCCCAAGCTGTTACTTAGGAAGCAGTCAGCTCGCCGAGAACATGCTCACGGGTCACGGAGTGGTCGTGCGACCCGAGGGCGTGCTCCTGAATGGCGGCCACGAGGTGGTCGACCTGGTCCTCAGTGGAGACCCTGAACTCCACCCCGCATGGGCAGCGTCCCACCCGACCACCGACTCCTGCCGGCGCCGGACCGAAGTCGATCGACTCGTAGGTCTCGTCCCCGACCACCCACGCATCGTGGCCGGGCCCCACGGAGAAGGCGTCCCCCGGCCCGAACTCTTGCTCGCGGCCGTCGTCCATGCGGACGTGAAATCTTCCCGCCAATACGACTCCGGTGTGAGGGACGTGGCAGGAATCCGTGCCGACCTGCGGCTTGACGTCCTTCGACCAGCGCCACCCGGGTCGGAACGCCGTCCTGATGACGATGGCGCCGGGGAGGCTGACGAGGCCCATGTCTCCGTGTTCGAACGTCCGCTTCTCGTCTGGAGTGTCCAAGCTCTTGCTGATGAGTGACATCGGGCGATCCTTTCTGTTCGTCGCTGTCGAGGTCACTCTGACCGAGTGGCGGCGGACCGCCATCGGTAAAAACACGTACTCGATGCGACCACCTAGCGGTCGCTCCTCAGGGCCACCGAGACGAGCTGGGTGCGGGATCGCATCTCCAACTTCCGCAACAGGGCCTCGACGTGCTTCTCCACGGTTCTCGACGAAAGTCGCAACCGGACGGCGATCTCCTTGTTGGCAAGTCCGTCTACGATCAGATCGAGGACCTCAGCCTCCCTCGCAGTGATGCCGAGCGACGTCCATCTCTGCGACCCCGCCTGCATGGATCGGCACCGCTGCGCCAAATGTCCGAGACCGGCGACGGCGAGTCGGTCGGGTACTCCAGCCAGCCACCACTGCGGATCGTCCCAGCCCTCGGTCAGCGCTGCCTCCGCTGCCAGCCATCGCCCGATGTCGAGCCATGTCTCGCAGTTGGTGAAGCAGCCGGCCGAGGCCTCCACCAGACGCCGGGCGTCCCGGCTGCTCGCTGATGATCCGGCGAGAATCGCTTCCCCGACGGCGAGAAGGCCGCGGTTGAGATTCAACGCATTGACTCCGGAGCTTCGGGCCTCGCGGATGGCGTCGCCCGCTCGCCGGTCGTGTACGGAAGCGAGCAGCACAGGCCAGACTGCTCGCAGACACGCAGGTTCGGCTTGAGGCAATCCTGCGAAGATGGCCGCCGCCTTGGCGAGCAGCGGGACCGCTGCGGACCGATCACCGTGAAGCAGCTCCCGCATGCCACGGCTCCCCCACCCGAGGGCGACCAGGAAACGATCGCTCGGAGCGGCTTCGATCGAGAGGGCGATGTAGCGCTCCATGCCCCCGAAGTCGTTACGCCACGAGGAATTCTCCGCAAGAATCGCCAGGGACTTGGCGCGCACTTGTTGTAAGTGGAGCGGTCCGGCCAAAGCCAGGGCGGAACGGGCGTGGCGGATACTCATGTCCAGGTCGAAGCGTGAGTGGCCGACGGCAGAGAGCTGGAGGTCGAGCGACGCTGCCGTAGCGAGGGCGCCGAGGTCGCCTGCTGCCTGTCGAGCCGTGAGCAGCCGCTCCGATCCGGCGTGGTCGAACATGTCAATGGTGCCGAGCTCGTGGAGAGCTTGCACCCGGGACAGGGGCAGTTCGTGTGCCTCTGCTACCCGAAGAGCCTGCTCGAACTCGAACTTGGCTTCGACGGGATTGGCGAGCCGGCAGCAGCGGCCGCGCAGATCGAACGCCTGGCATCTCACTTCGGGCGCGGCTGCCGGATTGTCGAGTGCGGAGCCGGCGAGCGCCGAGGCACCTTCGAGGTCGTCAGCGGCCAGGGCCAGTTCAGCTCGCAGGACTGCCGCCCGGGCTACCAGGCTCTCGTCGGGCTGCGCGGCCAGTACATCGTCGACCTGACCGAGACGAAGAGCGGCCTCGTCCCACCGGCAGGCCGACACTGCGGCCTGGGCCAGGTGCAACAGCATCGCCACCCGGATGCCCGCGGCCATGAAGGTCGTGTCCACGGCGGCGAAGGCGGCGTTTGCTTCGTCAGCCCGCCCAGCGAGTGCGAGTGCCTCCACGAGACTGGCTGCGGCTCGCGGATCTCCGAGCCCGGCTGCCCGAGCGAGTGTGTCGGCTGCAGTGTCGAGAGCGCCTCGGCCCATGGCGGCCAGTCCGGACTCGACGAGCAAGTCAGCCCCTCTCTCGAGTTGGCCGGCTTGGAGGGCGAGGGACGCGGCGAGGTCGGCGGCACCAGTGCTCTCAGCCCTCCCGGTCCTCTCGTCGAGCGAGCGCAGGGCGCTCGCGGCCAGAGCCTGCGTTCTCGGGGGCAGTAGCCGCTCGAGGATCGCCTCGCGCGTGAGGGCGTGGCGGAACGAGAAGCTGTCGCCATCGGCGAGGAGGAGCTGGCGGTCGATCCCGGCCTCGAGAGCTCGGACCACGGCGTCTTCGCCCTGGCCGCTGGCGTCGACCACGAGCCGCCAGTCGAAGAAGCGTCCTATGACGGCAGCGAGCGACAGTACGGCTCGCTCGTCGTCACCCAGACCCTGCAGGCGGGCCGCCACCGTCTCGGCGAAGGAAACGGGGATCCCGGGCGACGCCAGCGTTTCTTCCACGAGGAAGGGCACTCCGTCCGAGACTTCTCCGATCCGCTCGAGAAGCGAGTCGTCGGCGTCCGGCACGCAGGCCTGGACCATGGCCACTACGCACTCGCCGGAGAGCCGGGACAGAGATAGGGCTTCGATGCTCCGGCAGTCGGCGAGGCGTTGCAGGAGCTCGCAGGCCGGGTTCCGGGGTTCGCGGCGGCTGGTGACCACGAGCAGGACGTGTTCGGCTGCCAAGTTGTCGGCCAGGTATTCAACGACCGACACGCTGTCTGGGTCGGCCCAGTGCAGGTCCTCGAGGATGACGACGATGCCGGGAGCCTCGATCCGCCGCAGTACTTGGATAATGGCCTCTGCCCTGTAGGCGGCGGGGGCTCCGGATTGTGTCCCGTCAGCGAGCGAGGGGGCGATGGATCCCAGAGCTGAGAGCCACGGTGAAAGCTCCGAGTCATCGGGAAGGCTTCGGTCGCGGAGCAGGGCATGCATGGCCTCGGTGATCGGCCGGTAGGGAGTGGCGGCACCGCTCTCGACCGCTCGGCCGACTGCCACCAGGCATCCTCCCGCGGAAGCTCGAGCGCCGATCTCGCGGGCCAGGCGGGACTTGCCGATACCCGGCTCGCCCGTGATCGCTACGGCTCGTCCCCGCCCGGCGAGCAGCGCGTCGAGGGCGCTCTCGAGCACCCTCGTCTCGTCGTCCCGCCCGATCAGGACCGGGCACAGCACGGCCATCCCGCGATTGTGCCGCACTCTGCGCCAGGGAGGGACGCCGATCGCCTGTCAGACTCGCCGGATGCGAAGTTCGGTGGTTCGCCGTGTCGACTTCGGATACTTCATCCGGCCGGCGGAAGAGACCGGTACGGGCGCAAGTCGGGTCGAGCCGTGCTTGGGTTACCTCGTAGAGCATCCCGACGGCCTGGTCCTCATGGATACGGGAATGGGCAGCCACCCTGAGGTCGATGAGCACTATCGGCCACGCCGGCGGTCGTTGGCGTCGGCGCTGAGCTCCTTGGATGCAACACCCGACGACATTCAACTTGTCGTGAACTGCCACCTTCACTTCGATCACTGCGGTGGCAACCCGGAGCTACTTGGTCGACCGGTGGTCGTGCAAGAGGTCGAGCTCGAGACCGCCTGTGGAACGACGGATTACACCCTGCCTGAGCTCGTCGACAATCCGGAGATTCGATACGAGGTGCTGACCGGCGAGGCAGAGGTGTTGCCCGGCCTTCTTGTCGTGCCCACGCCGGGACACACCGCCGGGCATCAATCCTTGGTGGTCCGCCAGGACGACGGAACCGTAGTCGTGGCAGGGCAGAGCCACGACACCGCCAGCGCGTTCTCGGCCGATGCCCTCGCCTGGCGTGCCTCGCGCGACCCGCACGACGCGGCTCTGCCGGTGCCGCCGGCGTGGATGGAGCGACTACTGCGACTCGATCCACGACGGGTGGTGTTCG
>JBEKMC010000036.1:0-28400 GCA_050008715.1 Acidimicrobiales bacterium
CCGGCATCACGTTCTCGGCCTGGAAGATCCCGCTGCTCTCGAAGATCCCGATCGTCGGTCCGGTTCTCTTCAACCAGAATTTCTTCGTTTACCTGGCCGCGATCCTCCTCGTCACCGTCAACGTCGGCCTGTTCAGGACCCGCTGGGGCCTCCGGGTGCGTGCGGTCGGCGAGCACCCGCGGGCGGCCGAGACGGTCGGACTGCACGTGATCCGAACCCGGTATGCCAACGTGATCATCGGGGGCGCCCTCGCTGGCGTCGGCGGCGCCTACTTCACGCTCGGCTCGATCGGCGAGTTCACCACCGACATGAGCGCAGGGCTCGGCTTCGTGGCGCTGGCGGCAATGATCTTCGGGCGCTGGCGCCCCTATGGCGCCCTTGGAGCAGCGCTCCTCTTCGGCTTTGCAGAGTCCCTACAGAGCGTGCTGGGTTTGCTCAACGTCGGGATACCAGCTCCCTTCCTGTCGATGGCGCCCTACGTGATCACGATCGCCGTCGTTTCGGGCCTCGTCGGACGCGTCCGGCCCCCTGCAGCCGACGGCAAGCCGTACTCGCGGGAGTAGTCCGTGGAACCCTTCGCGGCGGCCGTCGATGCCGCCGCCACGCTGGCAAGGCTGACTGGGCGCGACGATCACGACGTTGCCATCGTGCTCGGCTCTGGGTGGTCGCCGGCGGCCGCCGCCATCGGCGCGGGCGAGGCGGTCGACGTCCCGATGAGCGAGATCGGCGGCTTCCCGGCACCGACCGTGGCCGGCCATTCGGGCGTGCTGCGGTCGGTCGAGGTGGGCGGGCGGCGAGTGCTGATCTTCGTCGGGCGCGTGCACCTCTACGAGGGCCACTCCCCTGCCACGGTCGTCCACGGGGTGCGTACGGCGGTCGCAGCGGGGTGCCGTTACGTGATACTCACCAACGCGGCGGGGGCCGTGAACCCCTCCTACGGAGTCGGTCAGCCGGTGCTCATCCGGGACCACCTGAACCTGACGGCGACGTCCCCGCTCATCGGGCCGCCCCCTCCGGCCGGCTATCCACCGCGCTTTGTCGACCTGACGGACCTCTACAGCGCCCGGCTCCGCCAGCTCGCCCGATCCGAGGACACCGCGCTCGAGGAGGGCGTCTACGCCGCTCTCATTGGGCCGAATTACGAGACGCCGGCGGAGGTGGCGATGCTCCGCGGCATCGGCGCCGACCTCGTCGGCATGTCGACCGCCCTCGAAGCGATCGCCGCCCGCCACCTCGGTGCCGAGGTGCTCGGCATCTCGCTCGTGACAAACGCCGCCGCTGGCCACGACGTCGCCATCGACCACGAGGAAGTCATCGCCGCCGGGGCGGCCGCCGCCGACACCGTCGGCTCGCTCCTCGCCGACGTGATCCGGCGCCTCCCGTGAGCGACCTCGAGGAGCGAGCTCGCGCCTGGATCGCCGACGACCCCGATCCCTCCACACGGGCGGAGCTGGAGCGGCTCCTCGCCGACCGGAGCGCCGAAGCCAAGGCGGAGCTCGAGGACCGGTTCGCCCGCCGGTTGCACTTCGGCACAGCGGGTCTGCGGGGCGCCGTCGCCGCCGGCCCGAACCGCATGAACCGGGCCGTCGTGCGAACGGCGACAGCTGCCCTCGCCGCCTGGCTCGACGAGCACGTGCCCGCCTCCCGCCAGGCTGGCGTGGTTGTCGGTTGCGATGCCCGCCATGGCTCGGCCGAATTCGATGAGGAGGTGGCCCTCGTGCTGACGGGGGCGGGCTTTCACGTCCACCTGCTGCCGGCGCAGCGTCCCACCCCGTTGCTCGCCTTCGCCGTTCCCCATCTCAGCGCCGTCGGCGGCGTGATGATCACGGCCAGCCACAACCCGCCGGCGGACAACGGCTACAAGCTCTACCTCGATGACGGTGCCCAGATCGTCCCGCCGGCCGACGCCGAGATCGAGGCGGCGATCGACAGGATCGGTCCCCTCGCCGCCATCGCGCTCGGGGAAACGGACAGCCCGCTCGTCGTCCACCACGGCGCCGACGTGCTCGACGCCTATCTCGACGCCCTCGCCGCCGAGTCGCCCGCTCCGCCACATGCTCCCCCGCTCAAGGTCGTCTACACGCCCTTGCACGGAGTCGCTCTCGGCGTGTTCCTCGCCGCCCTCGAGCGCGCCGGCTGGCCGGCGCCCCACGTCGTACCCGCCCAGGCGGCGCCGGATGCCGACTTCCCAACGGTCGCCTTCCCGAATCCCGAGGAGCCCGGTGCGCTCGACCTCGCCCTCGACGAAGCCCGGGCCATCGATGCCGACCTCGTGATCGCGAACGACCCGGACGGCGACCGCCTGGCCGTGGCCGTGCCGGACCCCGCCCGTAGGGGCGGCTGGCGCGTGCTCACCGGTGACCAGCTCGGCAGCCTGCTCGGCGAGTACCTGCTGGGACGCGGCACCAACGCCGGAGGATCCCGGCTCGTCGCCACGACGATCGTCTCCTCCTCGATGCTGTCGAAGATCGCCGCAGCCGCCGGAGTCTCTTATGCCGAGACCCTCACGGGCTTCAAATGGATCGTGCGTGCTGCAAGGACATCAGGGCCAGAGCCGGCGGATGCAACCACGACGCCCCGCTTCGTGCTCGGGTACGAAGAAGCGCTCGGCTACTGCGTCGGCGAGGTCGTCCGCGACAAAGACGGCATCGGTGCTGCCTTGGCCGTGCTCGCCATGGCAGCCGAGTCGACGACGACGGGGCGATCGCTCCTCGACCGCTGGGACGCCCTCGAGATCCGCTACGGCGTCCACCTGACAGCCCAGCTGTCGATCCGGCACGACTCCCCCACTGCCCTCATGACGAGGCTGCGCGACGCACCGCTGCACGAGCTCGCAGGCATGCTGGTGACCGACACCCTCGACCTCGCCGGCGGCCTCGGGCACCTGCCCGCATCCGACGTGCTCATCTACCGCATGGGAGGCGCTCGGCTCGTGGTTCGCCCGAGCGGCACCGAACCGAAACTCAAGGCCTACCTCGAGGTCGTCGCCCCGCTCGGGGCGGCCGGCCTGGAGCACACCCGCCGGCTCGCTGCCGAGACACTCGACCAACTCAGGGACGCCGTGGTCGGCGCCCTCTCGGCGTGACCCCGATGCCATCGCCGACCGTCGCCGGCGAGGTTCGCCGGGCCCTCGAGTCGGATCGACCCGTCGTGGCGCTCGAGTCGACCATCATCAGCCACGGCCTGCCACGACCGCGCAACCTCGAGGTCGCCCGCGAGCTGGAGGCGATGCTCCGGGCGGCGGGCGCGGTCCCGGCGACCGTCGGCGTCGTGAGCGGTGAGGTCGTCGTCGGCCTCGACGACACCCAGCTCGAATTGCTGGCCTTCTCCGACGACGTGGCGAAAGTGGGGATCCGGGAACTGCCGTTGGCGGTCGCCGCCCGCCGACACGCCGCAACGACCGTCGCCTCCACGGCCGCCATGGCCCGGCGAGCCGGTATCCGGGTCTTCGCCACCGGTGGGGTGGGGGGTGTGCACCGGGGCGCAGCCGAATCGTTCGACGAGTCGGCCGACCTGGCCGCGCTCGCGCGCACACCGATCACCGTGGTCTGCGCGGGAGTGAAGTCGATCCTCGACGTGCCCGCCACGCTGGAACGTCTCGAGTCGCTCGGCGTCACCGTGACGGGCTACCGGACGCGGCGCTTCCCTGGTTTCTACGTGGCCGACTCCGGCTGCGACCTCGACTGGAGCGCCGACTCGCCGGAAGAGGTGGCCGGTGTCATGAGGGCCGCAGACGAGCTGGGCCTCGAGAGCGCAATCCTTGTCGCCAACCCGGTGCCCCGGGAGCACGAGCTCGACCCCGTCGTGCACGAAGCACTGCTGGCCGGCGCCCTCGACGCCGCCGATGCCGCCGGCGTGCACGGCAAGAGCGTCACGCCGTTCCTGCTCGACCACATCTACCGGGCATCGCATGGCGCCAGTCTCGAGGCCAACGTCTGGGCCGTCCGCAACAACGTCGCCGTCGCCGCCGAGATCGCGGCGGCGTTCGTCGCCCTGACCCCTTGACGCCACGGGCGCCAGGAGGCCCGGTCGTGGTCGTCGGTGACGTCATGAACGACGTCGTCGTGCGACCGCAGGCGCCGATCGACGTCGCCACGGACACCGAATCGAAGATCGACTTCTCCTTTGGCGGGTCGGCTGCCAACCAGGCGGCATGGCTTGCCGCCCTCGGATCCGCCACCCGCTTCGCAGGTCGCGCCGGCGTCGCCGACGGTGCCGGGCACCGGCAGGCGCTCCAGCAGTTCGGCGTCGACGTGAGGCTGGCGGAGGACTCCGGGCTCGCCACGGGCACGGTCGTCGTGCTCGTGTCTCCGGACGGTGAGCGCTCGATGTTCACCGACCGCGGCGCCAACCGCCACCTCGGTGCCGCCGATCTGGCCGGCGTGCTGGAGGGCGCCCGCCACCTGCACGTGTCTGCGTACCAGCTCTTCGAGCCGGCGTCGCGTCCCGCCGTGCGAGCGCTCTGCACAAACGCCCTCCGGCTCGGCATACCCGTGTCGGTGGATCCGGCAACCTTCGCCGGCATACGGGATGCCGGCGCCGAGGCCTTCCTCGACTGGACCTGCGGCACACGGCTGTTGTTCCCCAACCTCGACGAGGGACGCCTGTTGACCGGAGAGGAGAATCCCGAGCGCATCCTCGCCTGCCTTCTCGACCACTATCCCGTGGTGGCACTCAAGCTCGGGCCGGCTGGCGCGCTCGCCGGCTCCGCAGACGGGTGGCGCGTCCGGTTGGCGGCCGAGCCGGCGGCGGTCGTCGACTCGACGGGTGCGGGTGACGCGTTCTGTGCCGGGTTTCTCCGGCAGTTCGTCGAAGGCGCTTCGTTGCAGGAGTGCACCGCCGCCGCGGTGGCGGTTGCCTCTGGCGCCCTCGGACAGGCGGGGGCGCGCCCGCCGGCTGCGGTGCGACCGCAGGGCTAGTCTCCGCCATGCCGTCCAACCGCCAGGTCGCCCGAGCCGTCAGGCGTCACGACGTCCCGGCCTGGTGGCGCGACGCCAAGCTCGGGATCTTCGTCCACTGGACCCCGGCCTCGGTGCCCGCATTCGCCCCGGTCGACTCCGACATGGGACAGCTCATGGCCCGGCGAGACCCGCAGGCGATGGCCTTCTCGCCCTATGTCGAATGGTACGAGAACTCGCTTCGGTTCCCCGACAGCCCTGCCGCCCGCCATCACCGCGCCGTCTATGGTGACCGGCCCTACCGGGACTTTGCCGGCGACTGGGAGGCCGGGCTCGCCAACTGGGATCCAGGTGACTGGGCGGACCGGTTCGCCGCCTGCGGCGCGCGCTACGTCGTGCTCGTCACCAAGCACCACGACGGCTATTGCCTGTGGCCGACTGAGGTTCCGAACCCGAACCGGCCCGGCTGGAACAGCACCCGTGACGTCGTGGGCGAGCTGTGCGAAGCGGTGCGGGGACGCGGGATGCGTTTTGGCGTCTACTACTCAGGCGGGCTCGACTGGACCTTCAACGACCACCCGATCGGCTCGTTCAGCGACTTGCTGCGCGCCCAGCCCACTGGCGCTTACGCCGGGTACGCCGAGGCACAGGTCCGCGAGCTCATCGGCCGCTACCGACCGAGCGTCCTGTGGAACGACATCTCGTGGCCGGCGCCCGCCGCCAAGCTTGCCGCTCTCCTCGCCGCGTACTACCGCGAAGTGCCCGACGGTGTCGTCAACGACAGGTTCATGCCGCGCTCAGCGGCGTGGCGCCTCGGCGAGACGCCACCGGCTGCCGCGCTGATCGACCGACTCGCCGCCCGTGGAGCCCGCGCGGCGACCGGCATCGTTCCGCCCAAGCCGCCGTTCTTCGACGTGCGCACGCCCGAGTACACGGTCTTTCACGCCCCGCAGCGCCAGGCCTGGGAGTCGGTGCGCGGCATGGACCACAGCTTCGGCTACAACCGGGCGTCGGCGGAGGAGCAGTTCCTGCGGCGCGACGAGCTCGCGTGGTCGCTCGTGGACATCGTCGCCAAGGGCGGCAACTTGTTGCTCAACGTCGGGCCGCGTGGCGAGGACGCGGGCATTCCCGCGTCTCAGGCCCGGCGCCTCGACTGGCTGGGCGAGCTCACCGGCGCCATGGGGCTCGCGCTCTACGCGACCCGACCGTGGGTGCGGGCGGAGGGATCTGACGCCGCCAGCGAGATCCGCTACACCGCCCGGGACCGCGATGTGTATGCGTTCGTTCGCCCGACGCCCGGGCACTCGCCCGTGGCACAAGTGACGCTCGCAGGCGTCGAGGCCAGCGCCGCCGCCGACCTCGACGGCGGGAGTCTCGCCATGGAGCATGTGGACGCCGGCCTCTCGATCACGCTCGCGCAGGCGGCAACGGCCGAGCGACCTGGCGTCGTCGTGCTGTCCGGCGCGTCGGCCCTCCCGCTCCAGGCCTGATCCTCGCCGGCGAACCTCGTGCGCAGGGCGACCGGGCGACCCCCTCGCCGGTGACTCTGTGCACGAGGTTGCGGCGGAACACCGCTCCGGCGCCGGCGCCGGCAGTCAACCTCGACCATTGCGAGCTGAGTACGTCACGGAGAACCCCGGGTTAGGGCCCGGCCGTCGTAAGCTCGTAACCAGTGACAACCGTTCCGGCGCCACCTGCCACACCGGGCGCTCAACAGACTCCGGCCGAGATGGTCGAAGATGTGCTGGGACTCCTCCGGGCGGGCGGTGGCCGCGTGACGACGGCTCGCCGCCAGCTGCTGGAGGCGCTCTTCGCCTCGCCCGGTCACCGCACCGCCGAGGAGCTGGCAGCGGAAGTGCAGGCTCGGGCGCCCGACATCCACCTCTCGACCATCTACCGGAACCTCGACGAGCTGGAGCGCCTCGGCGTCATCGTCCACACGCACCTCGGCCACGGCCCGGCCGCCTACCACCTGGCGACCTCTGCGCACGGCCATCTCGTGTGCGAGCGGTGTGGCCTCACGCTGGAGGCGCCGCAGGAGCTGTTCCGCAGCCTCTCCCGAGTGGCCGAGAACCGGTTCGGCTTCCAGATCGACCCGCGGCACTTCGCCGTCCTCGGGCGCTGCAGCGCCTGCTCCCGCTAGCTCACCCAGCCTCGAGGCGCAAGGCGAGCTTCGGGCACAACCGCACGACCTCCGCCGCGTGGCCGGCGAGGTGCTGCGGCACCTGGCCGGGCCGGATGATCGGGTAACCCCAATCGTCGAGGCGGATCAGTTCGGGCAGGTAGTCAGCGCACAAACCGCGGCCGTCACAGGCGATCGGGTCGACGCGTAGGCAGAGGGCCTCATCGACCGGGCGCCGCGGGCGTGTCGCCGCCTTCGGCTGCGCGCTCATCGCGCGTCTCCGGCGTACTCCGTCGCTCGACTCGAGATCGCTGTGCCGTCGGCCGCGTGACGTCGATCCGTCCGGAACGAGCCCAGCAGCCGGGCAAGGACCGCGGTCGCCACGCCTGTGGCGGAGCCCCATTCGATCAGCCACACCCATCCGATGCCGACGTCGTGGCCGGCTCGAAGCGAGTGCGCGAAGGCGAGCGGCCAAGCGACATACGCCAGCCAGTGGATGGCCCGCCACGCCCGGAAACCCAGGCGGTGCCGCAGGACGCTGGTCACGACGACAGCACCCGCCAGGTCGACGGCCAGCGTTCCGAGCCCGAGGCTGACCGCCTCGTAATGGGATACGAAAGGAACGACGGACGCCAGCCAGCCAATGGAGACGTACGGGTCCGAGATGGCGGTGACCACGTGGAGGACGAGCAACGCCACGGCGAACAAGGACAACGTCCGGTGCATCTCGGCGACGGGAAGCCGGCCCCGGCGGCTTCCGCCCCGCGTCACTACGCCGAGCACGAACACGAGGCTGAACAAGACGAGGAGCACGAGGCCGCTTCCGCGGGACAGGTACCACAGCCACTGCGATCCCGTATGGGTGGCAGCGGCGGCAATCACTGCAGGCTCCCGGCGGGGTCGTACCGGGAAGTCCGAGATCTCGGCACCGGGCCACCCATGCGGCGCACCGGCGTGTCGAGGTGGCCGCCCTCCTCCTCAGGCCACGACCCGAGGAGCCGCACCGCCCCGTCCAGTCCGACGAGGCGGGCAGCGAAGCGTTCAGCCTCGAGCCAGGCGACGGCCTCGTGACCGGCGACGAGCGCCGCTGTCGAAGCAGCGTTCGCCTCCGCACAACTGGCCGCCGCCACCGTGGCAGTCCGCCAGGGCCCGTTCGCAGACAGGCCCGTCGCCGGGTCGACGATGTGATGGACCATGTCGCCGCCTTTACGCCAGCGTCGCAGCAACGTCGTCGACGTCTACGTCGGCTACCTGCGCCGGAAGGTCAACCGCGACGACCTTCCGGGGCTCATTCAGACCGTACGCGGGGCCGGCTACCGGCTGCTCCCGCCGGAGGTGTCCTTCGTCCAGGAGCCCGCCGGCTCCGAGGAGCTGGGTCGCAAGCCTTGAGAAGCCGGGCGATCCCGTCCTCGATGCCATGCGCGAGGACGTCGATGTCCGCTGTCGTGTCGTAGTCGCCGGTCACGCCGAACGCGACACGGCCGTTGTAGGAGGTGATGGCCACGCCGAGACGGACACCGTGGGCGATCGGCACGAACGGCAGGTACTCCAGCATCTCCCTGCCGACGAGGTAGAGCGGGAACTGCGGCCCGGGCACGTTCGTGGTGACGGTGTTGACGCTGTGCTGCGGCAACCTGCGGAGCACTGCCATGGCCGCCCGCTCCCCGAGTGCGATCCCGACGAACGGCGTCAGTTCGCCGAGCGCCGTCAGGCTCTCGCCGGCCAAGCTCTGGTGTGAATCCTTCAGTGCGGTCATCTGCTCGCGGACCGCCTGTAGGCGCTCGACCGGATCCTCGGTGGCGACGGGGAGATCGGCGAAGATGGCCGAGACTCGGTTGTTGTAGCTCCCGTGCTCGTCTTCGCGCCGAACCGAGACCGGAACCAAGCTCCGCACGACGAGCTGGTCCACCGGCTCGCCGCGCCCGAGCAGGAGCTCGCGGAACCCGCCGGCGATGACAGCGAGGATGACGTCGTTGACCGTTCCCCCGAGGCTGCGCCGAATCCGCTTCAGGTCGTCGAGCTCGGCGCTCGCCCAGGTCCAGCGACGGCCGGGACCGATCGCACCGACGATCGAGCTCGGCTCGGTCGGTACGAAACGACGAGCGTAGGAGCCCACTCCCTCGGCGAGATCCCGGAGCTGGGCGACCGCCCGACGCGGAGCCTGGAGCAACTGCCGAGCCGCTCGGAACTGCTCGTAGGGGCTCATGGCGAGGTTGACGAGTGCGCCGGCAGCCAGCTGCAGGGGTGACGGCTGGGCTTCCGCTGACCACGCCTCTTGTGCGAGTGGCTGCGGATGGGGCTGTGTGTCGAGGACGATCCCGAGGAGGTCAGTCCCGGACACGCCGTCCGCCATGCAGTGGTGGAGCTTGGACACGAGGGCCCATTTGCCCCCCTCGAGCCCTTCCAGAATCCAGGTCTCCCACAGCGGGCGGCGCCGATCCAGCTCCTGGGACATCAGGCGGCCCATCAACAGCCGAAGCTCCTCTGGTCCCCCCGGCGCCGCCAGCGCCGTGTGCCGCAGGTGGTAGTCGAGGTTGAAATGGGGGTCGTCGACCCACACGGGCCGCCCGAGCTGGAACGGCACGAAGTGCACGGTCTGGCGATATCGCGGCACGAGGCTGAGCTTGGCGGCAAGCACCTGACGAACCTCGTCGTAGCTCGGTGCAGGACCGTCGAACACAGCACACGAGGCGATGTGCATGTGGGTGATGCCGTCCTCGAGGTAGAGGAACGAGGCATCGAGTGGGCCGAGACGTTCCATGGCCATCTTCCTTACGCTGCGGCCTTCGCCGGCCGGTCATGAAGTGGCAGGCGAGCCGGCGCGTGCGCCCCACCGAGTGCGAGAACCTCGTCGAAACCCTCGCGCAGGCACTGCAGGAACACGTCGTAGTCGGGCACGGCAGCGGTGTCGACCGTGACGCCGACACAACACGTGCCGTCATAGGACAGCAGCGTCAAGTTCACCGAAGCCCCGATCGTCGGCCCGAACGGCGAGTACCGCTCCATGCGGGCACCCCCGAGGTACACCGGGAACGGGAAGCCCGGCACGTCGCTCGCGAGGAAGTCGACGTGCTTCAGCATGCTGCCGACGACGCCGTGCGGCAGCAGGTTGAGAGCCCCTGCGATGGCATTCGTGAACTCGAGCGACCGCTCGTCCCGAGCCGCTCGGCACATCCGTCCCATGGCGGGGATGCGTGCGGCCGGGTCCGCCTCTGAGACGAGTACGGGGAATCGGATCAGGGTGATGCGGTTGCCGCCCATCGGGTCGGCAGCCGTCCGGATACTGATCGGCAACGTCACGCGCAACGAGTCGACCGTGGCGCCGTGGCGCTCGTGATACCGCCGCAGCCCGCCGGTAGCGGCCGCCATGAAGCCGTCGTTGACCGAGCCGCCGGCCGCCGCAGCCGCCCGCTTCAGGTCCGCGAGCCCGACCTCGACCATGTCCAGGTGCCGCCCGAGGCCACGGGCGGTCATGATGGGCGAAAGGGTCACGCGAACCGGCGCAACCGTGCGGCCGATAGAGCGGGCCGTGGCCAACGCCGATCCGAGCGTGCGAAGAGGCTGGCTGGCAGCGCGGAGCGCTGAGGGCAAGACACCCCAGGCAGCGTCGCCGGCGATGCCGGACACGCGGGTCACGCTCGCCGCCACACTCTCGCGGATGAGCGCCGACGCGTCGAGATGCTCACCGAGCGGAGCCTCGGGCATCGTTTCGGATCGGACTGGATCCCGGGTCGTGTCGAACAGCAGCAGCGCAAGTTGCATACCGCCGAGACCGTCGGTGAGCGAGTGGTGCAGCTTCATGACGAGTGCGGCACGACCGCCGGCGAGGTGCTCGACCAAGGTGAACTCCCAGAGCGGCCGGGAACGGTCGAAGGCCGTCATCGCTGCCTGGCGGGCGAACTCGATAACCGTGGCGGGCGTGTGCGGCGCCGGCGCGTCGATGCGCCGGAGGTGCCAGCTCAAGTCGAAGCCGTCGTCAAAGGTCCACCGGGGCGACGCGATCCGGCCAGGGGGCTCGAGCACTCGCTGGCGGAACATCGGGATGAGCCGCGTGGCCTGATCCAACTTGTCCGTCAGCACCTGCCAGTCAGGGCTGCGCTCCAGCCAGGCGACGGCTACGACGGTCGATCGAAGAATCGGGTCCCGCTCCATGTACCAGGAAAACGCATCGCTGTCCCGCATGAAGACGTCCATGTCGGCCTCCGCTGCTCACTGCGCGGCCCGGCGTCGCGCGAGACGATCGTGCGCCCAGCGCTGTTGCGGTGGAAGAGGCGAACGTCACAATTGCCCCGGCATTCGCGTGGCCCGGCCTCACGTGACCCGGCCGCGCCTGGCCGGCGTGGCGGCGCTACTCACGCTCGACGAGGCGCTCGTTTCGTACTGGGCGCCGGGACGAAGGGGTGCTCTCGCAACCGGCGGGCGTTGAAGGAGAACTCTCCGTCGAGGCTCCGTCGCACGTCGCCCTTTCCCGCCCAGTCCGCGATGCGGCCACCGATGATCGGCACTTTGACGTCGACTCGCAGGTCGACATCGTGCACCGTCTTGCCGTCGGACGCAGTGAGGATCATCGAGCCGGAGATGTGAATCGGCGCCCCCTGCACCTCCACGTCGAAGGTGCCCTCCCACGAGTCGTCCGTGGCCCGGGTCCAGGTGTCGGTCTGCCGCATCGTGTTGGTCGGCCTCAGCACGCGTTTCGCGAAGCCTGGCAAGTCGACGTCCACGACCCGGGACGACACGACGCGCAGTGAGCCATCGCCGCGTTCGTTCTCGACGACCTTCACGTCCCGGTGGCCCATGCTCTCGTACTTGGCGATGGTCGCGCTCTCGTCGCCGAGGACGGCGAGAACCGCTTCGAGCGGCGCGTCATATGCATGCGATCCCTTGAGCTTCATCCCATGACCTCCGTGGCTAGCGAGCGGGTGCCGTGCCGACCCGGGTCCATCGTGGGATCAGCGCAGTCTCTTCAGTAGAGGCAAAGGGCACTTTGTCCCTGCTCCGCCTTCTCTCCACCTCGGCCGCCGCCTCGTCAGGCCAGGAGCTCGCCGGCTTCCACGGCAATGGCAACGGTGTTGCCCGGCGGCGCCAGCGGGCAGACCCAGCTGCTGTCGTATGCGCACGACGGGTTGTAGGCGTAGTTCAAGTCGACGACGAGGAGTCCGTCATCGCCACCCAGGTCGGCTCCTTTCGCCGTGTCGAGGATGTAGCGGCCTCCGCCATAGGTCCTCGTTCCGGCCGAGGCGTCCTTCATCGGGACGAAGACACCTCCGCCATAGGCAGAGAGCCACCACACGTCCAGGTCGCCCACGAACGGAAGGTGCAGGACGCCGGCACGCTCGAAGGGGACAACACCGCCGGCACTGGCCGGCATGTCGATCCGCTCCGGGGCTACCTCGACGTCGACCTCGAGTATGAAGCGCAGCGCCGGATCATACGGCGCCACCGGGAGCCCGGAGAAGGCGCCTCGTCTCTCCGGAGGCAGTGGGGATCGTGGATGGTTGGCGAGCATGTCGTTCCGCCCGTCGATCCACAAGCGGTGGCCGGCAGCGGCATCCGTCGTCTTGCGAACTTCGGCGTACAAGCTCGCCGTGCGACGGCGCCAGTCGAGCAGCGACGTCGCTTCGACCGGACTGGCTGGCTGGGACGGCGAGATGGGCCAGAGTAGCCGGGGCGGGCTGCGCCGACCCTCACCGGTCAGACAGGCACGCGCCCGGTGAGCCTCACCGCGGTGAGCGGATCCTCCCGTCACGAATGCGCACGCGCCGGCTCGTGAGCCGGGCGACGTCCTCGTCGTGAGTGGCGATCACGATGGTCACGCCGGCGTCCGCGTGGAGCGCGCTCAACGTGGCCATGACCTCCTTGGCGGTGTCGGAGTCGAGGTTGCCCGTCGGCTCGTCGGCGATGATCACGCTCGGGTTGTTGGCGAGCGCGCGGGCGATGGCGACACGCTGCTGCTCCCCGCCCGAGAGCCGGGACGGCAGCTGGTGCAGCCGATGGCCGAGCCCTACTTTGCCCAGCAGCTCCTCGGCGCGCTCGCGCCGCTGTCGTGGCCGGATGTGGTTCGGGTACATGGCGACGGCGACGTTCTCCGTGGCCGTGAGCGTCGGGATGAGGTTGAAGTGCTGGAACACAAAACCGATGTCCTCGGCCCGAATCTTCGTCAGCTCCTTGTCGCTCAGGCCGGCCAGGTCGCGTTGTGCAAACCGGATCGAGCCGCCGGTCGGGCTGTCGAGTGCGCCGAGGAGCTGTAGGAGCGTGCTCTTGCCCGAACCGCTCGGTCCTTCGAGGGAGATCATCTCCCCGCTGTCGATCACGAGGTTGATGCCTCGGACGGCATGAACGACCGTGCCGCCTTTGGTGAAGGTTCGCTCGAGGCCCGACAGCTCGTAGAGCGGCGTTCCGGCTTGCTTCTCCTCTCCTGGCGTCGTGCTCAGATCGGTCTCCATCATCGGATTGTCCTCTCCAGATTCGTTCGCCGGCAGACGGCCATCAGCCGAGATCCCGCAGTGCGGAGGCAGGCGCCAGCCGGGCGGCTCGCCAGCCGCCGGCGGCACCGGCGATGAGCCCACCGACGAGCGCTCCGGCGAATGCCAAACCGATCGTGGCGAGGTGGATCGGAGCCGTCATGTGTACGACGGTCGTCACGGTGCCCGTTGGCGAGGAGCCGAGCAACAGATTGCTCACGGTCGAGGCCCCCACCGATAGTCCAGTGGAGCTGACGGAAAGACCCGGGCCCACGGCGGCGATGACCGCGCAGACTCCTACCCCGATGCCGATCCCTATGAGGCCCCCGATGATGCCGATACCGACGGTCTCGGCCATCACTTGGCGTACGACCTGGCCGCGGGTCCATCCGATGGCCCGCAGCGAGCCGATCTCGCGTACGCGCTTGGCGACGCTCGACAACGTGAGCAGGCCGGCGATGAGGAACGCCGCCAGCAGAACGACGATGGCGAGGGCCCCGCCGAGGTCGGTCGCCAGCTTGTGGGCATTCTTCAAACTGCCGTTGACCTGGTCAGCCAGCGTCTTCGAGGTGAGGACCGTGGCGCCTGGGAGCTCCTTTTCGATGGCGGCAGTGACGGCGCTGACGTCCGACGAGCTCTTTACCGCCACGAGCACCTCGTTGACGTAACCGGGGGCGGAGGCGAGGCCCTGGATCGTCGACAGCGGGAAGTAGATGTCCGAGACGTTTCCCGTCAGCGTCGGTGCCACGAGGCCCACGATCTTGTAGGCCTTCCCGTTGATCGTGACCGTCCCGCCGACTTTGAGCTGCTTCGTGCTCGCATAGGCGGTGTTCACGAGCACCTCACCGGAGGGATTGGCGGTGAACCAGGTGCCGGAGACCAGCTGGGCCTTCGTGACGAGGCCGGTCGTGTCGTTCGTCGGGTTCACACCGGCGACGGTGTAGCTCGACGTCGCCGTGTTCGTCGTCGGGGGCTTGAGGATCCGCGTGATGGTCTGCTCCGGCACGACGACTTTCTGCTGGTAGCTGATCTGTGCCGGCGTGAGGCACTTCTGGAGTGCCGGGTTCGACGCGAAACCACCGAAGCCGCCTCCGCGACCGCCCGATCCCTTTCCGCCGCCCGTTCCCGGGCCGGTCCCCCCGCCGGGGTTGCTACCGAACGTCTTCTCGAGAACCTTCTGGATGCATGCCCGCTCGGCTGCGGTCTGGGCGGCGGTCAACACCGGCGGCTTCACCGTGGTCGAGATCGTCTGGCCGCCCGTCTTCACCGTGTCGGTGATCGTCGGGACCGTTCCCGTCTCGTGCAAGGCCTGCAACGACAGTGCACCTACGGCCGACGTGACGCCGGAGATTTTGGCAACGTCGCTGACAGCGACCGATGGGAACGTGATGAGCGTTCCCGGCACGAAGAAGTCATGGGTGAACTTCGTCCCGGGCTTGCCGAGCTTGGCCAAGTCCGTGATCACGGATGCGTTGTTGTTGAGCAGCGCGGCGGCCTGCGAGCTCGTGGTCGCCGAGCCGGCGACACCGCGTGCGAAGAAGCCGCCGCCGGCCCCGGCTCCTCCGCCTGTTCCTCCGCCTGGTCCTCCTCCGAAACCGCCGCCAAAGCCGGGCGTCGTAGTAGTCGTCGTGGTCTGGCTGGTCGTGGGCGCAACGGTTCGCGTGACGATGATGTCGGTACCGACCGAGCCGAGCGGCGACAAGACGCGGTTCTGGGCGTCGGAGAGGCCTTGTGACACCCCGATGATCCCCATGACGAGCCCGACGCCGGCGGCCAGCCCGAGCGCCGTGACGAGCGTGCGCCCCCATCGCCGACGAAGCTCGCGGGACGCGTAGCTGAGTGAGAACATGTCGAGCTGCTCCTTTGAGCGCCCCCAGAAGGCGCCTCGTCAGGGTAGGCGTGCTTGCTGTGAGATTCCTGAGGTGCAGCTACGAACTCACCGAGAAACGAGAGGCCGTCCGGACGGCCTGGGCTGCCCGGGGACGATAGCTTCTGCTCCGTGGCCACCGTCAGTCTCGTCACGGGCGCGAATTCCGGGATCGGTCGCGCCACTGCGGTTCATCTCGCCGAACGGGGGCACGAGGTGTACGGCACCGTCCGCGACGTCGCCAGGGCCGAGAAGCTGCGCGCCATGGCAGAAGCCGCTGGCGTGGAGGTGCGGCTCGTCTCGCTGGACGTCGCCGATGACGAGTCCGTCGCCCGCGGCGTGAGCGAGATCCTGGAGCGAGCGGGTCGTGTCGACGTGCTCGTGAACAACGCCGGAGTGGGTGGCAACGCCACGGTCGAGGACAGCACACCGGCGACACTGCTCGACGTGATGAACATCAACCTCTGCGGGGCGGTGCGTTGCCTGCGTCAGCTGCTGCCGCACATGCGCGAACGGCGGGAGGGGACGATCGTGAACATCACGTCGGTCGTGGGTCGTTTCGCCTCCGTAGCCCAGGCGCCGTACGTCGCCTCGAAGTGGGCGCTCGAGGGTTTGAGCGAGGAGCTCGCCTTCGAGCTCGCCCCGTTCGGAATCCGCCTAGCCATCGTCGAGCCAGGCGTCACGAAGTCGGCGATCTTCGCGAAGAACGTCGACGTACCGACGGCGTATCCCGACTACGAGCCGCACTACGGGAGAATGCTCGAGTTCTACGCTGCCGGCATCCCTGTGGCGACGGACCCGAGAGAGGTGGCCGAGGTGATCTACCACGCCATCACGACGGACTCGCCCCGTCTTCGCTACGCCTGCTCCTGGGGCGGGACCGAGCTCGTGGAGGGACGCCGGAGGCTCTCCGATGAGGCCTGGGTCCGCCTCGGGCAGTCGATCGACAGCGACGACTACTGGAAGCATTTCAGCGACGCCTTCGGATGGCGCGTCGAAGGTTAGGCATCCCACGGAGGCGACAACATGACTCTGACGAACCTGGCCGACCCTGTCGACTTCGAGGCCTTTGGCGACTATGCGCCGCCAGCTCCGAAGGCGTCGCCCTCCGGTGCGTGGTCGCACTCGGCAACCGACCCCGCCGCTTTCCAACGGCCGAAGTACCGCTTTCAGGGCCGGATCACAGCCGACGGCTCGAGCGGCTACTTGGCCGAGCCGGGCCGCTACCACCTCTACGTCTCCTGGGCCTGCCCGTGGGCGCACCGGAGCGCCATCGTGCGAGCGCTCGTGGGGATCGAGGAGGCGGTCTCGCTTTCGGCCGTCGACCCGATCCGTGACGGGCGTGGGTGGGCATTTCGTGAAGGGCCGGGATGCGGGCCCGACCCGGTGAACGGCTTCCGGTTCTTGACAGAGGCGTACCTCGCGACCGATCCGGAATACGACGGCCACGTCTCGGTCCCGGTGCTGTGGGACAGGTCGACCTCCCGGATCGTGAGCAACAACTTCCCCGACATCAGCCTGGATCTCGGCTCGGAGTTCGCGGCGTGGGCGCGGTCCCCGCTCGAGCTGTACCCGCCCGCCCGCCGAGCCGAGATCGACGCCCTCAACGACACGATCTACGAGACCGTCAACGACGGCGTGTACCGCACTGGTTTCGCAGCCTCCCAGCAGCAATACGAGGCGAACGTGGGGCGTGTCTTCGAGACCCTCGACGAGATCGAGCATCGTCTCGCCAGCCGCCGGTACCTGCTCGGCGACGAGATCACCGAGAGTGACGTGCGGTTGTGGGTCACCCTTGCTCGCTTCGACGCCGTCTACTACTCGCACTTCAAGGTCAACCTGCGCCGAGTCGTCGACTACCCGGCGCTCTGGGACTACGCCCGGGACCTCTATCAGAATCCGGCGTTCTCCTCGACGACGAAGTTCGATCAGATCAAGCGCCACTACTACGTCACTCACGGCCACCTCAACCCATCCCGGATCGTGCCGGCCGGACCATTGGTCGATTGGAACGAGCCGGCGGGCCGGTCGCTCACGGCCTGACGGCCCGGAGCTCAGGCAACACGACCCTGCTCTACGATGACGGAGACAGCATCTCGGGCGGACGCGTACCATCAACGGCTACGCAGCAGCGTGGAGCGTGCTGAGAGGGGGAAGGACATGACCAACCTTCGACGATTGGCACCGTCGATGCTCCGACTCGGCTGCGCCTCTGCCGTCGTGATCGCCGGCGTCGTCGCCGTCGCGCTTCCTGCCGGTTCGGCATCCGGCATGGCCCCGGCGGGGCCGAGAAGCTCGCCGGCGCCTCACTGGACCGACGTGAACACGTTCGATCCGCCGAACGGGGTGCTCGGGTCCTCCTTTGCCTACGACCCGGTCACGAAGAACATCGTGTTGTTCGGCGGCGCGAGCCAGTTCGGTTTTCAGAACGAGACGTGGACGCTCTCCGGCTCCACGTGGACGAACACGCTGGCGTCCGCACCACCACCGAATCGCTACTTCGCCTCCATGGCATTCGACCCGTCGCTCAACGAGATGGTGCTCTTCGGCGGAGCAGGCGAGAACGTCGCGGGTTACCTGAACGACACCTGGGTCTGGAACGGAAAGACCTGGACCCAGCTGATCAAGCCGGGCTGCAATTCGACCTGCCCCAACAGCCCACCAATCCGCTGGAAAGCGTCGATGGCCTATGACGCCAGCACGCACGATCTCGTCCTCTTCGGCGGCGCCGGTGGGTGTGGCGTCGCCTGCAGCGACACCTGGTTGTTCAACGGGAAGACCTGGACCCAGGCGATCAAACCGGGCTGCAACTCGATCTGCCCCCACAGCCCGCCGGCGTCGCTCTGGGGCTCGATGGCCTACGACCCCGCCACGAAGGACGTCGTGCTGCTCGACGGTGAGAACACGACCGCGAAGGACATCACCGGCACCTGGACGTGGAACGGCTCTACCTGGAAATACAGAGGAGGCGACCCCAGCACGACGAAATCGGTTCCTGCCGGCTTCTACGGGACGGCAATGACCTACGACGCCGCCACGGGCGACCTGGTGCTGTTCGGAGGCGCCGGTGTCGGCGGCGACGAGAGCACGACGTCGCTCTGGAACGGTTCGGTCTGGACCCAGGCGCTCGACCCGAAAGACGCCCACGGCTGCCCCGTCACCTGCCCCGCCAGCCCGTCGGGGAGAATGGCCGCTGACTTGACGTACGACCCGCTCAGCGGTGACGTCGTGCTCTACGGCGGAGAGGACGTCGCTGGCACACTCGGGGACACCTGGTTCTGGGTACCTCCGCCGAAAAAGGCGACCGTCACGAAGCTTCGATCGTCCGCCAACGCGGTCGCCCGGGGCGTGAGCGTCACCTATACGGCGACGACGAGCCCCAAGCCGGGCGGGGGCACCGTGAGATTCACGGACGGTGCATCGACCATCAGCGGTTGTTCGGCCAGACCCGTCAAGCTCTCGACTGGCGTTGCAACGTGCCGAGTCACCTATCACGCCAAAGGCGTGCACAAGATCCGGGCGAAATACTCGGGCACGTCGGCGTTCGGCGGATCAGCCTCGGCGACGCTCACGGAGAAGGTGACCTGAGGCTGCGCCCGGCCGGCTGAGCGACGCCGGGGCCGCAACTGACACGATCCCTCAGTCGACCTCCGCCCAGACGTGATCGGCGACGGGGTCGTTGAGTGATCCGCCGAGGCCCGCCTCACGGCGAGCGACCCTGGCGGCATCATCCCATCGTTGTTCGATCCGGCCGAAACGCCAGATCCCCAACGCCACGACCCACGTCACCACGAAAAGGCCGGCGATGGCGAAGCCGGCGGCGTTGAGGTTGAAGTTCTCGAAGAACGCCGCCGTCCGACCGCTCCAGTTGAGCTCTTGTGTGAGCAGGCCGAGGAGCTCGATCGTCCCGATCAGGAACGCCACGGCCACGGAGAGCCCGGTGATCGTGATGTTGTAATAGACCTTGCGGATCGGCCTCGAGAACGCCCACCCGTAGGCGAAGTTCATGAAGCAGCCGTCAGCCGTGTCGAGCAGGCTCATGCCGGCGGCGAACAGGATCGGGAGCGACAGGATCCCGTAGAACGGGAGGCCGCTCGCAACCGCTGTCCCCGACAGGACGAGGAGCGCCACCTCCGTCGCCGTGTCGAAGCCGAGCCCGAACAGGACGCCGATCGGGTACATCTTCCAAGGGGTGTCGATCCGGCGGGCGAGCTTGCCGAAGAACCGGTTCATCAGCCCGCGCTTGTTCAGCTGCTCCTCCAGCTCCTCGTCGTCGTACTTCCCTCTTCGCATGTCCTTGAACACGCGCACGATGGACACGAGGATGACGATGTTGAGCGCCGCGATCAGGTACAGGAAGAAGCCGGAGACCGACGTCCCGATGATGGTCGTGAGCCGGTGCAGCCCCGAGCCGCCGTTCTTCACCTGGGAGTCGAGCGACCTGATCCCGAAGTTCAGCAGCACCGCCAGGCCGAACACGACCGATGAGTGACCGAGGGAGAAGAAGAAACCCACACTGAGCGGCCGCTTGCCCTCGCTCATGAGCTTGCGGGTCGTGTTGTCGATGGCGGCGATGTGGTCGGCGTCGAAGGCGTGGCGCATGCCGAGCGTGTACGCCAGCAAGCCGGTACCGATCCCGAAGAGCTGGGTCTTGCTGACGTGGTAGTGGTGGCCGGTGGCGGCGAACAGCAGCACGAGACCCACGACGTGGAGGGCGACGACCGTGGCGACCATCCCGCCCATGCGCCCCCACTCCCCCGGCGACAGGGCGTCCTGCATTCGCCGGAGCCGGGAGACGGGTACCGGCACAGCGGCGTTGGCCATCCTGAGCTCTCCTTCTGGCGAGCGCTGACGCGCCGATCACATCTGTCGGAGTCACTCTAGTCAATTGCGAACTGGATGCAACAGGGCACAGGCCGCTTGACGGAGGCGAACGTCGGTGGCGTTCTCTCGCGCTACTTCGGAGTCCGGCGAGCGGTCGCCGAGCTCCTGGGCCTTTACGCCTCCAGCAGGATCACGAGGGTCTCCGGCAGAACGCCGTCGTGCTCCATCGCCTCGGCGGCTCCCTCCGCCTGCATGGCGGCGTTGAACGTGTCCATGTCGGCAACGTCCATCATCAAGGCGACGTGGTTCGGGTTCTGCGGGTCGACGAATGTCCGGATGTTGGTGATCCCGAGCGGCCCGAAGAATTCTTCCCGCATCGGCGAGGCAAGCCAGTGATCCTTGTCCTTCACGTCGTGGTGACCAATGATCGTAGGCATGTGCCCCCCGTAGGATGTGAGCCCGACGACGGTGCCGAGCTACGAAGCGCCGACGCTACACCGGTGCGGGATGCGTGCGCCGAGAAAGCGCAACCCCCGTCGCCACCTAATTGTTCGGCGGCAGCTCGCTGGACGGGCGCTTCCGCTTGCGCTGCGAAGCCCGGTGACGTTTGCGGACCTTGTCGATGATCTTGCCGTAATCGCCTGACACGTCGTTCGGCACGCGCCATACGTCCACCGTCCCGAAGAGGCCCAGGGCGCGGATGTGGACCGTCGGAAAGTCCGAGGTGGCCACGTCACGGCCCCAGTCACGGCGATGACCGAAGATCGTCAGGCCGCTGACGTCGACGTCGATTCCCTCTGGGACGTACACGTCGACATTGCCGAAAATGGCCACCACGTGGACCGACGTCTGCACGCTCTCGATGGAGGCTTCGCGTAGGTCAAGGTCGATATCGGCGAACACGCTGGCAACGGTTGTCCGGCGACGCAACCGCAGGCGTCCCCGGCGGACGACGTGACCGAACACCGCCAAGGTGAGACGGGTGGGCCGGCGGTGCGAGACCGGGAGTCCGACACTCGCGACCGGCAGGTCCCGCTGGACGGTGGTCAGATCACCGACGACCTGGGCTCGAAGGGCGGCCCCGGTGCGATCCGAGAATTCCTCCAGCGTCAGCCGTCCCTCGAGCAGGTGATCGCGCAAGACGACCACTGCCTGCTCCCGCTCGTAATCCGAGACGCGATACGAGCTGTCGTCCATCGCTGCAAGGTTAGGGACTGCACGGCCGCCCGCCAACTCTTCGAAGCTCGATGTGGACTATGAGGCCAAGCTGACCGCGGCCGGCTTCCACGACGTCGAGATCGAGCCGTCGCGAACGCCTTCGTTCGAGCGTGCGCCTGAGCCGGTTGGGCTGACCCTCCGGTCCGACGCGCCGGCTCCCTGCCGGCCTATCGCGCTCCGGTCGAGGGCTTCCCGGCCGTGGGCGTCAGCCCGAAGGTGATCCGGTAATCGCAAGCTCCGTAGCAGGCGAAGGTGCTTGTGGCGTCGTCGTCGGCGTAGGAATAGGCGTACGGCTCGGCCCGTTTGAATACCTTCGCGTAATCGACCGGCCAGCGTTTGGGGTTGCAGGCCGAACGGCTCGAGTACTTGCCCCGGCAGCAGTATTGGTCGGTCTCGAAGCGTGAGCAGGCCGAGAGGCAGCCGACGAGGGCGCCCCCCACGCGGAACTGCAGAACCTGAGGACACGCGACTGCCTTCGTGCAGCCTGCGGGCACGCAACCGTTCGCACTGATCGGGTCCTTGCCGCGGCCGCCGGTCGAATTGATGTACATCGGCAAGTTCGACCCGTCGACCATGCTCACGTCGTAGAAGTCGAGGTGGTCCCACGAGTCCAGGTTGTACTCGGCGAGCGTCGCCGGGATGGCGCCATACCCCTGGCATTGGAACTGATGATTGCAGTCCCCTGTCTGGCAGCTGCCCTTGCCGGCGGCGTCGAAATGACAGCCGGTGCGGCCCCAGAAGCGCCCGTTCCAATGATTAGGCACGGTGATGGTGAGCTGCTTCCCAGCCGGCAGCTTCCATCCCGTCACGGTCAGCTGGGCGGGAGCCTTGCCAGGAGAGGCCGCAACCCAGATCGTCTCGTGCATGTGGTTGACGAACGTGACCCGTCTCGACGCCTCGCTGAAAGGTGACCTCGTCGCGCCTGCCGACGGCTGCGCGCCGACGCCAGGAAGGGCGCTGATCACGGCCACGACCACCGAGAGCATCGGGAGCAGCAGCAGGTTGCGCTGTAGGCCGTGCAGTCGCAAGCGCCTCGCCGTCATCTGACAACTTTAGCCGCCGCACCTTTGCCGATCCCGTAGCGGGGAGACCGGCGCGTGTGCGATTCCCGACCGAGCCGACCCTCGCCGCCCGGTGGTAGCGGTGACCGCCTCAGCCGGCGGCCATCTGCACCAGCCTCGTGACGGTGTTCCACGTGCGCGTCGTCACCACCACGCCCAGCCGCTTCTCGATGGCGGCTGAGTGGTCCAGCAGCGAGAAACCCCCGGGGCACCACAGGAACGCCTCGGCGCCCGTCAACCAGATCGCGTCCCCGGCCGGAGCGCTCGCCCGCAGGTCGCGCTCGAGAGAGCGGAGGACCGAAGGGTCGGGCGTCGTGCTGAGGAACCCGACGAAGAACCGGGACGGGTTCTCGGGCTCCGCGCCGAGCGGGTTGCGAGCCATCACGGCGGCGAGCTCGGCGGGTGTCCTCACGATCACGCGCACCACCATCCCGAGGCCCTCTGCGATGCGCTCCTCCATGTCGGCGGCGAGCGACGCTGCGGGTCTATCGCCGGACGTGCTGAAGAGTGCGTTGCCGCTCGCCAGGTAGGTCGCCACGTCCGCGTAACCGAGACCGGTGAGCAGCGCCCGCAGGTCGGCCATCGCGATGCGTTTCCTGCGACCGACGTTGATGCCCTTCAGCAGCGCCACGTACCGGCTCATCCGCAGATCCTCTCAGCCATCGCGCCGCGCCGCTCGGTCCCTGCTGACTTGACGTGTGTGAGTGCGGCCCGTCCCGCCGCACCTCGGCGATACCAGTTGTCCTCCTGCGGAGAGCTCGAGATCCACGACACTCCGCTCCAACCTCTTCCGCCCGACTTCAACCCGACGACAGAGCGTCGTACCCTCGCGCAACTGCGTTGCGGATACGTTCGTCGACCTCCCAGGGCCATGCGCCTTCGACCGCCGCACGGTCGGCCGGTATGCCGAGTCCAGCGAGAGTCCGGACCGTCTCGACGATCTGGGCGATCTCGTCTCGCTGTGTCCGAACGAACGTGCGATCCACGATCTCGCCGTGGCCGGGGATCACCAGCGTCTCCTCAGTCATCAACTCGAGCAGCCTGCCGAGGGTGGCCGGCCACTCGAGGGGCCACGAGTCCATCCCGATCCAGGGCTTCGCCGACTCCTCGACGAGATCGGCGGCGATCACGACGTTCCCATCCGCGACGCGAGCGACGATGTCACCCGAGGTGTGGCAGGAGAATGACGAGGCCGGAGTGTGATCGAGAGCGGGCCTTCCCAACTTGTGCGTTGGGCCACGTTCGCCGCTCCGCGATCGCTCCCCTGACGGGCATCGTTGCTGCTTAGCCCGTTACTCAGGCAAAGGGTTAGGTCCGCGCGACCGGACGACTGGTTGACCTCCGACAACGATGTGCACAGGCAGCGTTTCAATGATCGGAGCCTCGAGCGTCGTGATTAGCCAATCCGCAAGCGGAAGGCCTCTGAGCGAGGTCGCCTCGCGAACCGCTCTCAGGAGCAACGCCCGACCGGGCGATGTGCGCATCGCCACGACTGTCTCGCTTGCCCATCCCTTGCGGTGCAGTCGCCAGGCGTCGGCAGTCCCCTCTCGCACCGGCCGCGTGACTTCAGCGGGCAAGATGTCGAGTGGGTCATCCGTCGTGGAAGTTCTCGGAGGGGCTGGATTCGCGCCGAGTGGGTCGAAGTGCCAAACAGACTGCTCCGAGCCTCCGATTGACCCGAGCCGGCTCAGGGTGCCGTCGACACGCCACCCGCTTGCCGGCCGGAACTGCGTTCCGCTAACACGTTGCATTTCGCGCTGGTACTGGAAGGTCAGAAGCGCGCGCTCGTCGCCCCACCAGGCCCGCCCTAACTGGTAGAAGGTCGCATCGCCGCGGCGCCGCACGGTGGGGCGATCGCTGCTCGCGCTCAGAGCCTCTGGTCCGATGAGGGCAGCCGACGTGAGGGTTTGGCGCACTTGGACAGGCACGACCTCGAAGCCTGCCGCATCTGTCGACTCGTAGCCGAGCGAACCTGGTCCGCGCCGGGTGAGCGCACGACCCGATGGCGACGCTGGCAAGCCACCACCCGCTGGCGTTACAGATCGCCCCATTGTCGGCGACTACCTGCGGCGACGCGTCCGACGCCGTGAAGCGCCGCTGTGCGCCAGCGTCTCGAAGAATGCGAGGAGAGCCATTCCGGCGCCCCTCAGCGCCATCGGGAGGCCGGCCTGCAGCTCTGCTCCAAACAGTGACATGCCGGTTCGAACAGGCGCCTGTAGTTGTCCTGCGATGAATCCGCTCAGACGGCCCCGGTCCCAAAGTTCCACCTTGTTGCTTGCCGCTAGCGCCCGGGCGCTTGGAGTGAAGAGCGAGTTAGTTACAACCATGGCGCGCTGAGCACCGTAGTGGGCTCTGGCCGCGGCGGCCTCTCGAACGGCCGCCTGACCAACCGAACCGGCCCAACGCTTTGCTTGCACCACAGTGCGGACACCTCCCTGATCAAGGATCAAGTCAGTACCGAAATCGCGAGAGCCGCCAACATGTCGGACCTGAAACCCGGCCTGTTGGAAGGCCACGACGAGCCGCTGCTCAAACTCCCTTCCCGACATGAGATCGATGGTGGGCATGCCAGCTCGTCGCAAGCGCTCACGCTCGGTGGCGCGCCGGTGGCCGGCTAGGCCCACGGCTCCAACACAGGCCCCGACGAAACCAAGCAAGGCAAGACCTATCCCATCTTTACCGAGGTCCAGTCCGAGGATCAGGAGGGCAAAGGCACCACCGAGCACGAAGGCTGATGGATTCCGGGCGAGTGGCGATGGCGGTGACTGTGCTACGGCCGGGGATGATGGCGGCGTCCTAGTCGCTTGTTGGCCACCACGACCGGGCGGGGGAGGCGGCGGGTACCTCCGACTCGATGCGGCATTGTCGTCCACCCGACGCCATCCCGGTGTGCCTTGGTCCTCGGCTCCGGCCCCGTTGTGACTCCCAAGCAGCAGATCACGGTCGTACTGGGCACGCGAGCCAGGGTCAGAGAGAGTCTCGTACGCGGTTTGAACCTGACGGAACAAGGCTCGAGATCCTTGCTTATCAGGATGAACCTGCTGCGCGAGGCGACGGTAAGCAGCCCTTATCGCGTCCGGTGTTGCATCGCTGGTTACTTCCAAGATCTCGTAGAAATCCGGCGCCTCCACAAGTTACAAGCATCGCGCTACAGACGGACGTTCGTGCGCAATACCGTCACCGGGGCCGACGCGGAGGGCGATCTCGTGGGCTGAAAGGCGCCTGACCACTCGATTCCGCTCCTCAGGCCCAGCCGAGACCGAACGGAGCCGCCCGATCTCACGGTCTTGGAGCGATGATCGGAGCATGATCACCACCATTGCCTGTAAGCGCTGCGGCCTCAGTTTCCAGACCGAAGCAAGGACGAACACTCGCTGCCGTAGCTGCCGGGCCGTCGTACGCGTGCCGGCTGCTGCGAGGAGCACGAAGGGTGCCGGCTCCAAGGGAGAGCACACCCTCGGCATCGTCCTACTCGACTGCGGCCATCCCGACGTCGTGGTCATTCATCCGGGCAAGTCGCTTGCTCGCATCCTCAAGCACGTGGAGTGGGAATGCCCGGACACGGGCTCCGCCGTTACTGCGACACGAGTACTGGCTGTGCTCTCGGAGGCGGACTACGAAGACCTGACCGACGAGGAGATTGACCTGCTGGTCTCCAGCGGAGCCGCCAGCTAAGCGGAGCCGCGTCAGCACGGACGACCGCTCGATCAGAGCCGACATCAAGCGGTACGTTTGTCCCTGACACATAAGTGTCCCCGGCGCCGGTGGAACGGCCCGGGGACTGGCACCAGGAGAGTGACCTCCGATGCAATCCGCAACGTTATCCACGTCCGCACGCCAACCGCGGAGCCTGGCTCCGGAAGACGTAGCTGACTCCATCGCCTCGCTCGCCGAGACCTACCGCCGTCGTGATTTTGGCGGTGTCTGCGTCGCCGACGGCTTCGGCGTGCGAATCGCCGTCGAGCGTGGCGCCCTCGAAGTCCATGACGGCGTCGGCCCGCATCGGCGGACCCGTCGCTACGACCGAGCCACCCATGGTCTCCGCAGGCTCGTCATCCTGAACGCCGCCGGCATCGTCTCTCTCGACGCGCTGCGCTGGTGCACGTCCCTCGGCGTGGGCGTCGTCGTCCTCGGAGCTGACGGCAGCGCCCAGCTCGCATCGACGCCCCGGCTGACCGACGACGCCAGGCTCCGGCGCACGCAAGCGCTCGCCCCCGAGCGGCCCTACGGCCTCGACGTGGCCCGCTACCTCCTCGGCCGGAAGGTGGCGGCCCAGGCGGCCCTCGTCGCCGCCCGCTTCGACGACCGGGAGACCGCAGAGACGATCGCCGAGCTGGCCGGCGCCGTCGAGCTTGCCGAGACGATCGAAGAGGCTCGCCAGCTGGAGGCGTCAGCGGCGGCGCTCTACTTCGGAACCTGGTCCGGTCGGCCCGAGTGTGCACCAGTCTTCGCCGCGAGAGACCGCTCCCGCGTCCCGCCGCATTGGTCACGCTACGAAGGCCGACGCTCCGTGCTCGCCTCTTCGGCGTCCAACCGCAAAGCCGAGCGGCCGGTTAACGCCATCCTCAACTACTGCTTCGCCCTCCTCGAAGGCGAAGCGATTCTGGCTTGCTCTGCCGTGGGTCTCGACCCGGGACTCGGCATCGTCCACGCTGACGCTCGTGGCAGGGCGTCGATGGCGCTCGACGTCATGGAGCCCGTTCGCCCCGAGGTGGAGGCCTTCGTCTTAGACATGGTGGGCCGCCGGACGTTCCGCAAGGCGGAGTTCACCGAGACGACCGACGGGCACGTCCGGCTGCGGGCTCCGCTCACCCACGAGCTGGCAGAGACGATGCCGACCTGGGCGCGCTCGCTGGCGCCGTGGGCCGAGAAGGTGGCGCACATGCTCGGGGCCGTCATGGCGGGCAAGTACTCCCCGGCCACGCCGCTCACGGGCCGGCGCACCCGAGACGCGCAGGCCGTGATCAAGGCGCGCAAGGCTGCGGTGCGTCAGGCTGCGACCTCGACGACGACCCGTCAGCGCCCGGCGTCGGAGCCCACGGTGCTCCCGCTGTGGAGCTGCCCCGACTGCGGAGGCGCGGTGAGCAACCACCGCCACGTCCGATGCGACGCCTGTATCGCCGCCGATCCTCGACAGGCTCCCGAGATCAGGGGACGACGTGGCGCTGCCATCGCAGCTCGCAAGCGGGCGCTCATCGAGTGGGACCAGGCCCACCCTGGCACGGTCCACAACCCGGAGCTGTTCCGGCGGGACATCCTGCCGAGGCTCTCCACGGCGAAGCTGTCCGAAATCGTCGAGGCGACGGGGATGAGCAAGGCTTTCGCCTCACAGGTTCGAGCAGGGAAGTTCGCTCCGCATGTGTCGACCTGGCGAGCACTCGCCGAGCTGGCAGGAGTGAAGTTGGCGGCCGGCCCTGCCGATAAGTAAGGCGTGGAGCGGACGCCTTGAATCACCGAGTGTTCGGCGTGATCGCCGCCGTGCTCTTCGGACTCTTCGTCGTGGGCGGTGCGATCACATTGCTGAACTCGCTGCCGCGCCACTCCTGCTCAGGGGTGGCCCCGACGAACTATTCGGGCGACACCGTGCAGCTGGCGGGGTCGGGCTGGCCATCAATCCCGGCCAATCACTGCGTGGAAGTCATCAGTGTGCAAGTCGCTCAGGCGAACAAGCTGACAGTCGGCAACGGTTATGACCTGGGGCCGGCACCCGGCATCCATACAGGCACCGCCTGGAACTATGCCCGTCTCGGAATCGGCGCCTGGATCGCGTGGACGCTTGCCATGGTCATGCTCGCCCTTGCCGTTGCCGCTCTACCGGGACGGTCGGGAGGCGGGCATCGAGGGTCTCGAGCATGCCCGAGAGGCGAAGTGACCTGAGGCTCTCTTCGATCTGGTGTGGCCTCGTCATGACACCGCACCCTCGATCTCGAACAGGGCGAGGGGCCCGTG
>JBEKMC010000037.1:0-29640 GCA_050008715.1 Acidimicrobiales bacterium
GCGGATCTGCGAGGTCAGCTCGTCGGCGGAGAGCGTGACGATGTCCTGGGCCGGCTTGTCGAGACCGAGGTCACGGATGACATCTTCGGTACGCGCCCCGACAGGGAGCGCCCCGAGGGTTCGGAGCGCGTCGATCTGGCCGACGACGTCGTTCGTCGTGCCGCCGACCAACAAGCGAAGAAACCCGAGCCGCTGCGGCTCGTCCAACCGCCCCGTGATCCCGTGGTCGAGGAGCGCCACTCGCCCGTCCGGTTGCACGAGGAGATTGCCGCCGTGCAGGTCGCCGTGGAACACCCCGTACAACAAGGCGCCCTCGAGGAAGCTGATCACCTCGCTGCGGAGCACCGCCGGTGTGTCGATGCCGGCGCCGCGCATGCCGGTGACGTCGTCCCAGGCGAACCCGGAGAGCTCTTCCATCACGAGCATGCGCTTCGTGACGAGGCGTGGGTGGGGGCGCGGCACGATGATCGATCGCTGGTTCGTGAGCGCCAGCACGCGGCCCGTGTCGAGCATGTTGGCGGCTTCCAGCCGGAAGTCGAGCTCCTCGACGATGGTCTCGGCGAACAGCTCGATGAGCGCCGGCGGGTTGGCGAGGGCGGAGACGGGGATACGGCCGACGAGGAACGGAGCGACGAAGCTCATCACCGCCAGGTCATGGCGCACGAGCTCGGCCACGCGTGGCCGTTGTACTTTCACGACGACGTGCTCACCCGAGCGCAGCACCGCCCGGTGAACCTGTGCGATGGAGGCCGCCGCAATCGGCGTCGGGTCGAATTGGGCGAACGTGTCCGACAGGCGGCCGGCCAACTCCGACTCGAGCGTCGCGCGGACGGCCTCGAACGTCTCGGCCGGGACGCGGTCGCGGAGCAGCTTGAACTCGGCGACCACCTCCTCCGGGAAGATGCCGTCGCCGGAGGAGAGGATCTGACCGAGCTTGATGTAGGTCGGCCCGAGCCGGCCGAATCCGATGCGGAGCCGCCTCGACAGGCCACGCCGGGACGTCGGGCGGTCCTGCGGGCGCTCCCGCAGGTACCAGAGTGCGACGGCTGTACCGAGCGTGCTGACGACTCGGGCGATGCGGCGCGACGGGGGCAGGTAGCGCCTCCTGACCAGACGCGGGACGTCGGCGCGGGTTCGCGCCCGGATGGCGTCGACGTCCCGGTGCCACGGGAGGTCGGCGGGGTCGACCGTCCAGGGGGCGTGCTCGGAGAAGGAATAGAGCGCGAGGTCACTCGGCGCTCCGGAGCCAACCGAGGACATCAGGGATCAGGCTTGGGGATGAGGAACGGTGAAGCCGAGCGGTGCGACGACGAGGCAACCGTTGTGACCACCAAAACCGAAGCTGTTGGAGAGCAGCACGCCGGCCGGCAGCGGGCGCGGCGCCCCCATGACGACATCGAGGTGCATCTCCGGGTCGAGCTCCTCGAGGCCCACCGTCGGAGGGATGATCCCGCGGTCGATCGTGAGGGCACAGCACACCGCCTCGAGGGCGCCGGCGGCGCCGAGCGAGTGTCCGGTGACGCCCTTGATCGAAGTCACGACGGGCCCCGGTTGTCCGAAGAGCTTCTCGAGCGCCTCCGCCTCGGCGAGGTCGTTCAACGGCGTGGAGGTACCGTGCGCGTTGACGTGGGCGACGTCTGCGGCGCTCACGCCGGCGTCCTCGAGGGCGAGCTCCATGCAGGCGAGCGCTCCGGCGCCGCCGGGTGCCGGTGCCGTGATGTGGTGGGCGTCCGCCGTCGAAGCACTGCCGAGGACTTCGGCGTAGACGTGGGCCCCCCGCTCGAGCGCCATCTCGAGCTCTTCGAGGACGAGGGCGCCACCGCCCTCTGCGATCACGAAGCCGTCACGCCGGCGATCGAACGGGCGGGAGACTCCCGAGGTGGACAGCGCCGTCATGTTGGAGAAGGCGGCAATGCCGATCTCGGCCATTGCTGCCTCCGCCCCGCCCGTGATGACGGCGTCGCAGCGGCCGGACTGGATGAGGCGGGCGGCATTGCCGATCGACTGGGTTCCGGCGGCACAGGCCGTCACGACCGTCTCGCACGGGCCCCGCCACCCGAAGCGCATCGAGATGGCGGCGGCGCCGGCGTTGCCCATGATCATCGGGACGAGAAACGGCGACACCCGCCGTGGGCCTTTCTCCACGAGGACCGTGATCTGCTGCTGCAGCGTCTCGAGCCCTCCTACGCCGGTGCCGAAGATGACGCCGGCCCGGGCCGGGTCGACGCGGAGCTCACCGGCGTCGTCGAGCGCCATCTGAGCGCTCGCGACCGAGAACTGCTGGAACTTGTCGGCTCGTCGTGCTTGCTTTACGTCGAGCCACGGGCTCGGGTCGAAGTCGTGCACGCGATGCTCGCCTTCGGGCGCCGCCGAGCACAAGCCCTCGAAGAAGGCGTCCTTCCCGATGCCGCAGCACGACACGACGCCGACGCCGGTGATGGCGACCCGCCGCCGGCCCGCCACAGCCATCAGAGCTTGGAGGTCACGAGCTCGAACGCCTGGCCGATGGTGGCCACGCCGTCGAGCTCGCTCTCCTCGACGGTGATGTCGAAGGCCTCCTCGAGCGCCATGACGAGCTCGACGACTTCGAGGCTGTCTGCCTCGAGATCGTCTGCGAAGTTGGCCTCGAGGGTGATCTTCTCAGCCGGGACCTGCAGGACCTCGACGGCGCAGGACTTGAACTTGTCGAAGGCTGCTTCGTTGTCCACGTCGGGAATCTCCTTGTTGTCTGTTGTCTGTTGTCTTGGGGGTGGGGGGTCCACTTGTCCAGCGATCAGACCGGCGATCAGACCGGCGATCAATGGCCCATGCCGAGGCCGCCGTCCACCGGCAGCACGGCGCCGGTGACGTAGGCCGCCTCGTCGGAAACGAGAAACGCCACCGCTGCCGCCACCTCTTCCGGCGCTGCCGCACGGCCCAAAGGGACCGCCGCAGTCAGGGCTTCCACGCGTTCTTCACTCAGTGCAGCGATCATATCGGTGCTCACCAGGCCGGGAGCGACGACGTTGCAGGTGATGTTGCGGCCCGCCAGCTCCCGCGCCAGCGAGCGGGCAAAGCCGATGAGCCCCGCCTTCGACGCCGCGTAGTTCGTCTGGCCGGCGGAACCGAGCATGGCGATCACCGAGGAGACGAGCACGATGCGGCCATATCGGGCGCGAACCATCTTGGCACTCGCTCGTTTGCAGGTACGGAAGACGGCCGTGAGGTTCGTGTCGATGACCCTGCTCCAGCGCTCGTCGCTCATGCGCAGCAGGAGCGCGTCGTCGGTGATGCCTGCGGCGCAGACGAGCACCTCGACCGGACCGAGCTCGGTCTCGACCTCGTCGAAGGCGCGACCCACGTCGGCCGACTCGGTCACGTCGCAGTTGACGGCGAGCAACGGGTGGGTCCCCTCCGGGCCCTCGAGGGGACTCGGGCGTTCCGTCCTCCAGGTCACCGCCACGCGGTAGCCGTCGTGCTGCAGGCGGCGTGCACAGGCGAGGCCGATGCCCCGCGACCCCCCGGTGACGAGCGCGACGCGGCCGCTGCGGTTCTCGGCGGGCCCGGTCTCGAGCGTGCTCTCGGCGCCGCTCACGATCCCCAGCGCAGCACGGCGCTCGCCCAGGTCATACCGGCCCCGAAACCCGACAGCAGCACGAGGTCACCGTCGTGCACGCGGCCCTCGTCGGCGGCCTCGGCCAGCGCGATCGCGATCGATCCCGCCGACGTGTTGCCGGTGCGGTCGAGCACGATGGCCGACTTCTCGGCGGAGATCCCGAGGCGCTGGAGAGCGGCGTCGACGATCCGCTGGTTCGCCTGATGCGGCACGTAGAGCGCGATGTCGTCAGCTGTGACGCCGGCGGTCTGCAGCGCCTTTTGTGCCGAGTCGACCGACGCTCGCACGGCGCGACGGAACACCTCCCTGCCCTCCATGTAGATGTAGCCGCCGTGGTCGCATCCGAGGATGGAGGCGAGCGACCCGTCGAGGCCGAGGTCGTGCGAGAGCAGGAGCTGCCGCTCGGGCCGCCCCTCGACGACCACGGCGCCGGCGCCGTCGGCGAACAGCACCGCCGTGCCACGGTCCTCCTGGTCGGTGATGCGCGACAACGTGTCGGCGCCGATCACGAGCGCTCGCTCGTACCCGGTCCCGAGCATCGCCACGGCGGTCACGAGGGCGTAGACGAAACCCGCGCAGGCGGCGTTGAGGTCGAAGGCGGCCCCGACGCACCCGAGCTGGGCGTGCACGGTGGAGGAGGTGGCGGGCACGGCTTTGTCGGGGGTCGTCGTCGCGAGCACGAGCAGGTCGATGTCAGAGCCCTTTAGCCCGGCCTTGGCGAGTGCCGCCTGGGCGGCCTCGACGGCGAGAGAGCTCGTGCTCCCGCCGTGGCGCCGCTCGCGGATGCCGGTGCGCTCGGTGATCCACGCATCGGAGGTGTCGAGTCGAGCCTCGTAGTCGGCATTCGTGACGATCTTGTCCGGCAGCGCGAGGCCCCAACCGGTGATGGCCGCACCGGGATAGGACGTGGTCAACGACTCTCCTTCGTCGAGGCTCGAAGCCAGGCGACCGGCTGGCCAGTCGTCACGCGCTCGCCTGGCAGCACGAGGACACCCTCGAGAGAGCCGGCGAAGGCGGAGCGGATCTCGGTCTGGCCCACGAGGCCGATGAGACCGCCGACCTCGATCTGAACGGGAGCACGTGTGCCGTCGCCCGGCCCTGGGATGAGCCCCGCCAACGTGGCGTCCGGCTCGAACAGTCCTGCGGAAGGGGAAACGACGAGACGCTCGGACATGTGGAAGCGCTCCCCGACGCGGTCGTCGATTGCTTCCTGTTGCGCGGCGCTGCGGCCGGCCAGGGACTCGAGCAGGCGGTCGAGGTCGTCCGGCGTCGAGACCGAGACGGCGATCGTCTCGAGGGTCGGCAGCACCCGGCGGGCGAGGCCGGTGAGGACACCGCCGGGACCGAGCTCGAGGAACGTCTGGGTGCCGGCAGCGGCGAGGGCGTCGAGCGTCTGGCGCCAGCGGACGGGACTGCAGAGCTGGGCGGAGAGCAGGCGCTGCCAGTCCTCGGACTCCGGGTGCGAGCGGGCGTCGACGTTGGCCACGACAGACGGCTCCGGGGCGTGGAAAGTGGCCGAGGCGAGCGCCTTGCGGAGGCGGTCGCGAGCGGGACTCATGAGCGGCGTGTGAAAGGCACCCCCGACCGGGATCGGCAGGACCTTCTTGCCGCCCATCGACTTCGCCACTCGGCCAGCTTCGGTGACCGCTTCGACCGTTCCGGCGATCACGACCTGGCCCGGTGCGTTGTAGTTGGCCACCCAGACGTCGCCCTCGGCGAGCGTGCAAGCGGACTCGACGGCGTCGTCGTCCATCCCGAGCACCGCAGCCATCGTGCCGGGATTCACCTCGGCGGCATGTTGCATGGCGGCGCCGCGCTCGGAGACAAGCCGCAGGGCGTCCTCGTAGTCGAGCGCGCCGGCGGCCACGAGAGCCGAGTACTCGCCGAGACTGTGGCCGGCGCAGAGCCCTGGCTCGAGGCCGACACGCTCGGCGCCGTCGAGGATGATGAGGCTGAGCACGAACGTCGCCAGTTGGGCGTTGTCGGTCTGCTTGAGCGTTTCGTGGTCGGCGTCGCACAGCAGGGCGGCAACATCACGACCGGTGATATCGGATGCTTGCTCGACGAGCTCGAAGGACGGGTGGTCCTTCCACGGCGTGCCCATCCCGGGCCGCTGCGATCCCTGGCCGGGAAACGTGAACGCGAGCACTGCACCTCCCCTACGGAGTCACCGGGCGCGAGGGACGCCACGGAGCTGCTCCCCTTTCTCTGACCGTAGACGGAGCGGAATGGTTACCGGCGGCATGTTGGCCTCGGGCTGGGGTTTCTTTCGTGGATCACCAGCGAAGTCGGGCTCGTACGGCGCGGTGGTCGGAATTGCCGGTCACGACGACCTTGCCGTCGACGACCGTGACGGCCCGGTTGACGAAGATGTGGTCGGGTTGGCTGTGCGGGCGCCACGCCGGCCAGGTGCGTCCCCGCACGGCTCTCCGCCATCCCGGGAGCAGCAGGCTGGTCGGCGGGCCCCATAGGTTCATGTCGCCGGCCACGGCGGCCGGCGCGTCGCCGCTCGGCAGCTGGTGGTGCAGCCGGCGGATCTGGAGGGGAGAGCCTGCGGTCAGGTGGGCCGCGTGCGTCCCCACGATCGTGAAGTCCCCCTCGGGGTCCGTGCCGTCGACGTCGAGGGTCACGACGAGGGCACCTCGCTGCGTGAAGTCGCGCTTCAGGCGCCCGAGCTGAAGGGCCTCGGTGGAGACGATGCGGGGCCTGCTGAGCACGGCGAGGCCCCACGTGCCCTGCTCGTATCCGGCGAGGTCCGCACGCCGGCCCGTGTCGACGCGACCGCCGACGCGGAGCGCCTTGAGCGTGCTCGAGACGACCTTGCGGGGCTCCCAACCCTTGCCGTGCCAGATGCCCTCCTTCCGGCGCCACGCTCTCGCCAGCGGCAGCTCGACCGGCGTGTACCCGAGCGCCGCAGCCAGCTCGTCGGCCTGGCTGGAGTTGTCGAGCGGGGCGAACGTCTCCTGCAGGACGATGACGTCGGCATCGAGCTGCCGGCAGGCGTCGACGAGGTCGTACGGGCGGCCCCAGCCGTCCATGCCGGCGTGGGTGTTGAAGCTGGCCACACTCAGTTCGGGCACCGGGCCGCAGGGTAGTAGAGAGAGCCGGCTCGGCCGCTCATCTCAGTGCCGGGGGCATATGGCGGATGTGACGACGACGCCCAGCCTCACCCCCGAGCGCGCCGCACCGTGTACTCGATCGCTGATACCGGAACCACAAGGGCCAGCACGCTCGTGAGGCTGAGGAAGGCATACTGCCAGGACGCCGAGCCATTCGGTTCTTCGAGGAGAACGATGACCCCGATGCTGCTCCAGACGGCGGTCAGCGCCGCAATGGTGACCGGAAACGTCACCGGATAGGCCGTGCGGTTCCTCAAGAACCGGATGAAGGCGAAGGCCGCCGCGAGGAAGAGAGCGAACACGGCGATGCCGGTGAGGAGGTCGTCCGGCGTGATGGGCAAGAGCTGGCTCGCGCATGCCCGGCTGGATGCAGAGCCGCAGGTGAGCGGAACGACTGCATCGGCGGCCGTAGCAAGGCCGAAGAGCCCGTAGCTGAGCAGAACGCCAATCAGTGCCTTGTCAGATCTGAACCAGGCAGGCAGACGAAACCCCCGGGCGGACACCACCACCGTGCACAGACCCACGACGCAGTCGAGAAGGATGAACAGCCAACTGAATGGCTGACTACGCGCCTCGAAGCTGCTGGCGAGCGCCGTTCCGGCCAGAGGCCGATTGAGCACGAAAGCGAGCGGCCATGAGCTGTAGGCGATGGCGCCACATGCTGCGATCCATACCGTGATTCGACTTCGGGGCGACAGCGGCGAGCGAACGAGCGGAGTCCCGGCCAGCGGCATTCGCAAGAGGAGACGGGCTGAGAGCGGGCAGTCCCGCCCGGTCCGCACCCGTGCATCGACGGCTTCTTCCTCTGTCCTCATGACCGGCAGCCCCCTGCCCGCTGGAAGTTGCGGGATCCACCTACCCTCGAACGACACGGCCCAAAGCCCTTTGAACAAATCCTATGTCGCCGCCGGCCGGATTCAGGTCGCCTGCTACCGGCGCGAGTGCCAGCGACTCCGACGCGAGGGTGCGACCCTGAGAGGACGAACTCGGTGCCCGGAGCGGGACTCGAACCCGCACGCCCTTTCGGACAGCGGCTTTTGAGGCCGCCGCGTCTACCATTCCGCCATCCAGGCCGGCCCCGAGCGTAGCTGCCCGGCGCCACCCGGTCACGAGCCGCTCCGCCCCTGGTCGCGATCGGGCCGGCTGATCTGGCAGCCTGAAGGGGTGGACACCGACGCCGTGACGGCAGCTCGAGCCGTTGACCGACGGCCACCGGTCCGGCATGGTCCGCTGCGCCCGAGCGAGCTGGCCGAGGCTGCCGTCCTCGGCGACCTCGCCCTCGTCATGGAAGTGATCGGATGGTTCGCTCCCATCGGCGTCGCCGGCATCTTCCAAGCTCTCGCCGTCATTCCGTTCGCGGTGCTGGCGGCCCGGCACCGCCTGCGGGCAGCACTCGTCTCGGCCGTGTCGGCCTCGACGGTCGCCGCCCTCGTCGGCGGTATCGGGATCATGATTCCCGTCGCCATCGCGAGCGGCCTCGGTATCTCCGTCGGCATCGCCTTCCGCCGTCGCTGGTCGTCGCTCGCGGGAGCGGGCTTCACCGTTCTCGTCGTCGGCGTGCCGCTTGCCCTCCTCACGGTCGCACTCGACACCGCCTCGGCGGGGTACCGGAAGCTGTCGTTCGCCCAGATCAGGATCCTTTGGAAGCTCGTCGGCGACGTCCTGCGCCTCGTCGGCCTCGAGTCGATCGCCAAGCACGGCACAGACGTCTTGAACTGGGCCATCGCCCACTGGTGGGCGTCGTTGCCGATCGCCGAGATCGCCATCATCGCTCTGGTGGCTCTCGGATGTATCCGTTTGCGTTTCTTCCTCATCGAGGTGCGCCGGCACGTCCCGATGCCGGTGGCGGACGAGGCCGTGGAGCGCCGGCACCGTCGCAGCGCTGCCGGTGTCCTCGAACCCGAAGTGGCTCCGCAGCCTGTGCCCGTCCACCTCGAGCGTGTGTCCTACCGCTACCCAGGCTCTGAGCAGGATGCGCTCACCGACGTGAGCCTCACGCTCGAGCCGGGCAAGTTCCTCGCTGTCGTCGGGCCGAACGGCTGCGGCAAGTCCACACTCGTACGGGTGCTGTCCGGCAGGCTCGAACCGAACACCGGTTCCGTGGAGCGTTCCGGACCGGCGGGGCTCGGGCTCATGGGCGGTACGGCCATCGTGTTCCAGCGACCGGAGAGCCAGGTGCTCGGCGTCCGCGTCCGCGACGACATCGTCTGGGGCCTTCCGTCGTCTGCTCAACCGGATGTGGCGGCGTTGTTGGCGCGTGTCGGGCTGGAGGGTTTCGAGGAGCGCGAGACGTCGACGATGTCGGGGGGCGAGCTGCAGCGTCTTGCTATCGCCTCGGCGCTGGCGCGTTCGCCCCGGCTGCTCGTCTCGGACGAGGCCACGGCGATGATCGATCGGCCAGGGCGGGAGGAGGTCGTGAGCCTCCTTCGCACGCTGGCCTCGAGCGGAATCGCCGTCGTCCACGTGACCCACCGCGTGGAGGAAGCCGCAGTCGCCGACGAGGTGCTCGACATGACGGCGGCGGATCCGGGCGTCTCGAACGTGCCGTCGGCGCCGGACCTCCTCTCGCTCGCCCTCTCGCCGAAACCCACCATGCGCTTCCGCCCGATCTCCGCCCCCGGCGTCGCCCCGGCTCCGTCGAGGGCACGCTCCGCAGCGACAGCTACGCCGGCGCCGGCGGCTCAGCTGCGCGTCGGCCAGCCGCTCGTCACCCTCGAGGATGTGGGATACGTGTATGCGGCGGGCACACCATGGGCCCACCGGGCGCTCGAGGCCATCGATCTCGACCTGTGGCGAGGCGAGGGCGTCGTGCTCACGGGGCCGAACGGCTCGGGCAAGTCGACGCTCGCCTGGATTCTCGCCGGCCTCACGGTGCCCACCGAGGGCAAGGCGCTCCTCGAGGACGAGCCACTCGGGCTCCAACCCGGTCGTGTCGGGATCTCCTTCCAGCACGCCCGGCTCCAGCTGCTGCGGCCCACGGTCATGGCCGACGTCAGCCTCGGCGCCGACGAGGACCGTGCTCGCCGGTCGCTGCGCGCCGTCGGGCTCGACCCTGACACGATGGGACCGCGGCGAGTCGACGACCTCTCCGGGGGCGAGCAGCGCCGGGTCGCACTTGCCGGCATGCTCGTGCGCAAGCCGGACCTGATCGTGCTGGACGAGCCCTATGCCGGGCTCGACGACGACGCACGTGCATCCCTCGCACGGACGTTGGAGAGCCTGAGACGTCTGTCCGGCGTGGCCGTCGTCGTCGTCACCCACGACCTCGACGACGCCGGCATGCTCGGCGAGCGCCTCATTCACCTCGACGGCGGCCACATCACCGCCGAGGAAGCCCTGGCGGCACAGTCATGAGCCCGATCCGTCCGGTCGTCGACGACGCGCCGGCGACGGTCGCCGGCCGATTGCGGGCGGACGGCCGGGTCGCCGGCGGGCGGGACGGTGGGCGCCGGTCGTCGGCTCGCGCCATGAGCGACTTTCACGTGCTGCGCTATGTCCCGGGGACGAGCGCCGTCCATCGAATCTGGGCCGGCACGAAACTGACCTGGTTCGCCCTCGTGTCCATCGGACTGCTGCTGTGGCCGACGTGGAAGGCCGTCGGCGTCGGCGCCGTCATGGTGCTCGGGGGTTTCCTCGTGGCGCGGCTCCCGCGGGGCGTGGCACCCCGGCTGCCTCGCTGGATCTGGTTGCTGGTCTTGGTCGGCTTCGCTATCGCACTCGGCGCCAGCGGCAAGCCATATGCCCATCTCGGTCACGTCCGGCTTGGCTTTGGCGGCCTCGAGCAATTCGCCTTGTTCTGGTGCATCACCCTCGAGGTACTGGCACTCGCCCTGCTCGTGAGCTGGACGACGCCGCTGGCGGATCTGGCACCGGCTCTCGGGCGACTTGGCTGGCCCCTTCGCAAGCTCCGCCTCCCGGTGGACGAGGTCGTCGGCGCCATCGCGTTGTCAATCAGGTGCCTGCCACTCCTGCTCGAAGAGGGCCGCGTGCTCTCGGCTGCCCGAAGGGCTCGGCGGTCGTCGGCGAAGACGTCGCCCAAGGAGATGGCCCAGGGTCTCGAGGACCTGATCTGGGCGGCGCTCTCGAATGCCCTTCGCCGTGCTCGCGAGATCGCCGAGGCAATCGAAGCCCGAGGTGGCGTGCCCACGATCGCACGCGAGACCCATCCGTTCGCCCTGCGCGACGGCGTCCTCGTGGCCCTCACGCTCGCCGGCATGACGGCCATGGCCTTGCTGCGGGCCTGAACCGAGCCGCCTACACTTCGGGCGTGGAGCAGCAGGTCGTCCAGCGACGCTTGACAGAGGTGCACGAGCGGCTCGTGAGGGCGCGACAGGAGCTCGCCATCGCCGAGGAGCAGCTTGCCGTCTTCGACGACACCGCAGACGATGCGCGCATCCGCTCGCTCGTGTCCGAGACGCCGCTCGCCAATCACGACTGGAACGAGGCGCGGCGTCATGCCGATGCCTACCGGCGTGGGCGCGACCTCGCGCGAGCCCAGGTGGCGGAGTTGGAGCGTGCGCAGAACGAGCTGCTCGCGAAGCTCGTAGTCTGATCGCCGCCGGGTCATCGTGACCGGCGCAGCACCAATCGGGGGCCGAAGCCATCGCGCCCTCACCGAGCAGAAGGAGCAGCACCTTGGGCAGGACCGTGGTCATCGCCGAAGATGAAGCGATCGTGCGCCTCGATTTGCGGGAGATCTTGGAGGAGCAGGGTTTTGAGGTGGTCGGGGAGACGGGTCGAGGCGACGAAGCCGTCGCGCTCGCCAAGCAGCACCATCCGGACCTCGTGATCCTCGACATCAAGATGCCCGGGCTCGACGGTCTGTCGGCCGCCCGGGACATCAATACGGAGCGGAAGTCCGCCGTACTCATCCTCACGGCCTTCTCGCAGCGGAACCTCATCGAGGAGGCCCGGGATGCCGGGGCGCTCGCTTATCTGGTGAAGCCGTTCCAGCAGGAGGAGCTGTTGCCGGCCATCGAGGTGGCGCTGGGGCGTTTTGCCGAGATGCAAGCCCTCGAAGCCGAGAACGCTGCGCTCGCCGACGACAAGCGCAGCCTGGAGGAGCAGCTCGAGACTCGCCGCTGGGTGGACCGGGCGAAGGGGAAGCTCATGGACGACCGGGCGATGACCGAGTCCGAGGCCTTCTCGTTCATCCAGCAGACGGCGATGAACGAGCGCACGACGATGAGGGAGATCGCCAAAGCCGTGATGGAGGGCAGCGTCGTCCCGTAGCGCCTGCCGCTGTTGTGAGGCGGACGTCTCATAGAGTTCCCGTCAATGGACGCGATGCCGCCTGACAACGGCGACCAGCCTGGCACGGGCGGGCCGGAGCCGGAGTGGTGGGACCGCCTTCACGGACGTGCGCCCGCGCTGCTCGTTCTCCTCATCGTCGTGATCGGTGTCGTGGCAGGGAGCGAGCTCTTCAGCTCCTCGTCGCCACGAGCGACGCCTGCAGCGACTCGGCCGGGCTCGAGGGCCGTCAGCACCGAGAGGACTGGCAACAACCCGAGCACGGAGGGGACACCACTCGACTCGTCCCTGTTCGCTCCCGGCTCGTGCATGTCGTTCGCTCCGACTCACGGCAACCGTGACGAGACCGTATTCCTCGATGCCGGCCATGGTGGCGTGGACCCGGGCGCCGTCGGTCACACGACGTCCGGCAAGACGGTCTACGAGGAGAACCTGACGCTCCCCGTCGAGCTCGACACGATGGCCCTCCTGCGGGCCGACGGTTATCGGGTCGTCGTCTCGCGCACGACGGGAGGCCCGGTGGCCATCCCGAAGCCAGGCGCCATCTCGGGCAGCATCTACACGGTCCAAGGAGCCCACGACGAGGTCGCAGCCCGCGACATCTGTGCGAATCTGGCCAAGGCCGACGTGCTCATCGGCATCTACTTCGACGCCGGCACCTCGACGCTCGACGCCGGCAGCATCACGTCCTACGACACCGTCCGCCCGTTCTCGGCTGCGAACCATCGCCTGGCGAACCTGCTACAGCACACGGTCCTCGACGCGATGAACGCCAGGGGATGGGGGATCCCGAACGGCGGCGTGAACTCGGACATCTACGAGGGCGGCCCCGCCCTGTCGAGCGGTGCGGCCAGCTACGACCACTTGATGCTGCTCGGGCCGGCGAAGGCGGGCTTCTTCTCGACGCCGAGCGAGATGCCCGGTGCGGTCATCGAGCCGTTGTTCGCCACGGATCCCTTCGAGGCCACGATCGCCGACAGCGGCACGGGCCAGCACGTGATCGCCGGCGGAATCGCGAAGACGGTGCAGGAGTTCTTGTCTCAGGCGGGCACGACGTAGAGCTGGCGGCACATCGTCGGCCCGAGTGAGACGGAGTTGCCGTCGAGGTCGAGCGTGAGCGTTCCATCGGGTGCCTTCGCCCGAACCTCGGCGCCGACACCGGGCACGAAACCGTGCTCGCTCAAGAACTCGAGCGCCACCGGATCCACCTCCACCTGCTCGGTGATCCGGGCGAGGCGGACGTGTTGGCCGGGCTCGGAATCGCACAGGGCGCGCTGCACACCTTCGGCTTGAGGGGCACCCGGGATCGGATTCCCGTGGGGGCAGGTCGCCGGGTTCCCGAGGATCTCGACGAAGCGCGTCTCCACCTCTTCGGAGATCACGTGCTCCCAGCGCCCCGCCTCGACATGGGCCCGATGCCAGGGCAATCCCACGATCTCGACAAGAAACCGCTCCGCCAGCCGGTGCTTCCGCACGACGCTCTCCGCCCTGTCGCGCCCCTCGATCGTGAGGGCGACACCACGGCCCCGCCGTTCGAGGTAGCCCTCGGACTCGAGGCGGTGCACCATCTCCGACACGGATTGGGCGCTGTGGCCGAGGCGTTCCACGAGCCGCGCCTGGATGACCACCACGCCCTCTTCCTCGAGGGAGTAGATGGTCTCGAGATACTCCTCGAGGGGAGGATGGAAGCCGTCGGGCACTTCGGCCGAGCGTACCCTCCACGAGTGAAGCCCGGCTCGGGCCTTTAGCATGGCGACGATGGCGACCTACCTTCTGCTGGACGGCCATTCCCTCGCGTACCGGGCGTGGTTCGCACTGCAGGAAGCCGACCTGACGACGGCATCGGGTCAGAAGACAGCCGCCGTGTACGGGTTCTCCGGCATGCTCGGCCGCCTGCTGGAGGATCACTCGCCTGCCGGCATGGCAGTCGCCTTCGACCGGCCGGAGCCGACGTTCCGCGACGCCATCGCCGACGACTACAAGGCCGGCCGACCCGTGACACCCGAACCGTTGCGTGAGCAGATCGACCTCATCCGGCGCCTCGTCGAGACGATCGGCGTGCCGGTCGTGGAACTCGCCGGCTACGAGGCCGACGACATCATCGCCACCGTCGCCACTTCGCTCGAGTTGGCGGGTGACGACGTGATCATCGTGACGGGCGACCGCGACTCCTACCAGCTCGTGCACGACCCCCACATCAAGGTGCTCTACAACCGGCGGGGCGTCACGGACTACGTGCTGTACGACGAGGCGGGCATTGCAGCGCGCACCGGAGTGACGCCTGCGCTCTACCCGATGTTGGCAGCACTTCGGGGCGATCCGTCCGACAACCTTCCCGGCGTCCCCGGCGTCGGGGAGAAGACGGCCGCCAAGCTCGTCAACACCTATGGCAACCTCGACGCCCTCTTCAGCCACCTCGGGGACCTCACGCCCAAGCTCCGAGCCTCGCTGGAGGCATGCGAGGCGAGAGTGCGCCAGAACTTCTCGCTCACGCCACTCGTGCGTGACGTGCCGGTGGATCTGTCGATGGAGCGGTTGCTGTTCGGTGGTTCCGACCGGGCCGCCATGGAGAGCTTGTTCACGCTCCTCGAGATCAAGGGTCCCCGGGACCGGATCGTGAAGGCGCTCGACCGGCTGGAGGCACACGACCGCCTCGGGGGTGGCTCCGGCGGCGCGAGCGGTGGCGACGCCGAGGACGACGGTGCCGCAGAGGTGGTTGCTGCGCCTATCGAGATCGCTCAGCTCGACGACGTGGCGACGGCAGCTGCCTGGCTGGAGGCGCTGTCGACCGGCACCGGTGTGGTCGCCGTCGAGCAGGAGTGGGCGGGCGTACCGGGTCGGTCGGCCATTGTCGGGTTGGCTCTCTGCCGGGTCGGCCCGCCCAGCGAGGCGGCGGTGCCACAGCCGGGCGGTCGGGCGCCCGTCGACGTGGGATGGCTGGACGGCGATCTCCTCGCCGAGCCCGCCCTTGCGGGTCCGCTCACAAGGCTTCTCGGGGCGGGAGTGGCCGGCGGGCGCGTCGTGGCGCACCGCGCCAAGGAGCTCATGCGCGCCCTCGAGCCGATCGGGATCGACTTCAACGGACTTGCGCTCGACACGGCCGTCGCCGGTTACCTGGCCGATCCTCGCATCGGCCAGGCAACCCTCGAGCGGCTGGCGGAGGCGGCGGCGGGTCTCGGGCGGGGCGAGGCGGATCGTTTCTCGGCCGGCGGCGCCGGGGCCGGGGCGCGGGGGCGTGGTCGGTCCGAGCAGCTGGGTTTCGATTTGGCGGGCACAGCCGGCGAGCCGAGCCCGCTCGCCGAGTCGGCCGCTCGTCGCGTGGTGCTCATCGCCAGTCTCGAGCCGTCGCTGCGGCGAGCGCTCACCGACGCCGGCGCCGAGCAGCTCTATCGGGAGGTCGAACAGCCGCTCGTGCACGTGCTCGCGAAGATGGAGGTCGCCGGCATCGCCGTGGACGTCGAGCAGCTGGAGGCGATCAGCCGTGAGATGAACGAGCAGGTGACGACGCTCGAGGCGGAGCTGCACCGGCTGGCGGGGGAGGAGTTCAACGTGAACTCGACCCCTCAGCTCCGGCACATCTTGTTCGACAAGCTCGGCCTCGCTACCCAGAAGCGTACGAAGACGGGCTACTCGACCGACGCGCAGAGCCTGGAGAAGCTCCGGGGCCGGCACGAGATCGTGGACACCCTGCTGGCGTACCGAGAGGTCGAGAAACTGCGCTCCACCTACGGCACCGGCCTGCTGTCGGAGGTGGCGCCGGACGGGCGTATCCATGCGAGCTTCAACCAGACCGTCGCCCGCACGGGCCGGCTCTCGTCCGACCAGCCGAACCTTCACAACATTCCCGTGCGCAGCACGCTCGGCCGGCGATTCCGTCAGGCGTTCATCCCGATGCCCGGGGCCGAGCTGCTCGTTGCCGACTACGACCAGATCGAGCTGCGCGTCATCGCCCACCTCGCTCAGGACCCAGGCTTGATCGAGGCATTCCGCACCGGCGTCGACATCCACGCCGCCACGGCCTCCCGGGTGTTCTCGGTCGATGCTTCGGAGGTCACGACGGCCCAGCGGTCGAAGGCGAAGATGATCTCCTACGGGCTCGCCTACGGCATGGAGGCGTATGGGCTCTCGCAGCGCCTCGCCGTTCCGGTGGAGGAGGCGGCGGCGATCCTCGCCCAGTATTTTGCTGCCTTCCCGAACGTGAAGGAGTACATGTCCCGGACTGTCGGCGAGGCGAGGCTGCGCGGCTACACCGAGACGTTGTTCGGGCGTCGTCGCTACTTGCCGGAGCTGGACTCGTCGAACTACCGGGTTCGGCAGGCGGCAGAGCGCCAAGCGATGAACGCCGGCATCCAGGGCCTGGCAGCCGACATCTTCAAGGTCGCCCTCGTCCGCCTCGACGGGGAGCTGGACGCTCGCGGCCTGCGAAGCCGGGTCGTGCTGCAGGTGCACGACGAGATACTCGTGGAGAGCCTTCTCGAGGAAGCCGACGAGGTGGGCGACATCACCGTGTCGGTGATGCGGTCGGCCTGCGAGCTGGCCGTACCGCTCGCCGTGCATGTCGCCCACGGGGCGAGCTGGGCCGAAGCCAAGGAGACCGGGGGCGCCGGACCAGGCTCAGATGACGACGACCTCGTCGACGAACTGGATATGGATCTGGAGCTGGCGCTCGAGCCCTGAGCGGCATCGCCCGTACGACACGCCCAGCTGGGCGGTATACGATCAGGAGTGCCGCGAAATCGGCCTGCGTGAGCATGCCCGCTCAGGCAGCGTCCCCGTGGCCCACCACAACCAATCCGAGCCGTTGGCCGGCGCGCCGCAGTCCTGCCGTCCAACCCTGAGCAAGAGTCCGAAGAGAGCGATCACACCTGATGTCCGTTACAACTGCAGCAGTTCAAAGTCCTGACGAGTCGCCACGTTTTGGGACTTTCGACGCCATGGGGACCTACACCCCTGCCCAGATCACCGAGGACGACCTTGGGGGTATGTCCTTCGAGGAGGCGATCGACGGCACCATCGTCGAGTTCGACGACGGTGACATCGTGAAGGGGACCGTCGTCAAGGTCGACCGCGACGAAGTGCTGCTGGACATCGGATTCAAGTCCGAGGGTGTGATCCCGGCGCGCGAGCTGTCCATCCGCCACGACCTCGACCCGCACGAGATCGTCTCGCTCGGCGACGAGATCGAGGCGCTCGTCCTCCAGAAAGAGGACAAGGAAGGCCGGCTCATCCTCTCGAAGAAGCGCGCCCAATACGAGCGCGCCTGGGGCGACATCGAGCGCATCAAGGAATCGAGCGGTGTCGTGAAGGGCCCGGTCATCGAAGTCGTCAAGGGTGGGCTGATCCTGGACATCGGGCTGCGGGGTTTCTTGCCGGCGTCGCTCGTCGAGTTGCGCCGCGTCCGCGACCTGCAGCCGTACATCGGCCGCGTGCTCGAAGCGAAGATCATCGAGCTCGACAAGAACCGCAACAACGTCGTGCTCTCGCGCCGGGCATGGTTGGAGGAGACCCAGCGCGAGCAGCGAGGCGAGTTCCTCGTCAACCTGAAGCCAGGCGAGGTCCGCAAGGGTGTCGTCTCGTCGGTCGTCAACTTCGGAGCATTCGTCGACCTCGGCGGCATGGACGGCCTCGTGCACGTGTCCGAGCTCTCCTGGAAGCACGTCGACCACCCCTCCTCGGTCGTGCAGGTCGGTGACGAGGTGACCGTGCAGGTGCTCGACGTCGATCTCGACAAGGAGCGCATCAGCCTCTCGCTGAAGGCCACCCAAGTCGACCCGTGGCAGGAGTTCGCCACGAACCACCGTGTGGGCGAGCTCGTCTACGGCCGCATCACCAAGCTCGTGCCGTTCGGCGCCTTCGTCCAGGTCGGCGACGGGATCGAGGGCCTCGTGCACATCTCGGAGATGGCGGCTCACCACGTCGACCTTCCCGAGCAGGTGGTCACCCCGGGCGAAGAGCTGTGGGTGAAGATCATCGACATCGACCTCCAGCGCCGGCGCATCAGCCTGTCGATCAAGCAGGCCGCCGAAGGTGGCATCGTCGCCGAGGAGTACCAGGAGGCCTTCGGCGAGCACGCCTACGACGAGCAGGGCAACTACATCGGCAGCTACGACTACACGACCGAGTTCACGCCGGAGAGCGAGAGCCAGGCCGCCTGGGCCGAGTTCACCGCCGCAGCGGCTGCAGAGGCCGAAGCGTCCGCGGCGGCTGCAGGCAACGCCGGCGACGCCGGCGAGGCCGCACCCGAGACTGCGGCAGTCGCTGCCGGTCCCGAGACCGGGGTGCCCGAGACGCCGGCGGTCGCTGCGCCCGAGGGGCCGGCGGTCGCTGCGCCCGAGACGGCGGTAGTCGCTGCGCCCGAGGGGCCGGTCGTGGAGGCGTACGCCCCGCCCGCAGAGGCAGTCGTGGTTGCCGACGAGGTCGGCGTGGCCTCGGGCGAGCCTGAGGCCACGGTCGTCGAGGCATCGGTCGCGGCCGACGAGCCGGCGGCTGTCGCGGCTGTCGAGCCGTCCGAAGAGGCGCCTGCAGAATAGGTCTGCGTCTGGGGGCCCGCCCGTGCGGGCGGGCGCTGGGGTTGGTCGGGTCGAGGCGCTCGAATCGCGTGCGCAAAGCGACCGGCACCCCTACCCTGCGGACGCTGCACGCACGAGGTTCGGCCGGGAATGAGCCCGGCCTGGACCAACCGACCTTGCGTCAGGCTGCGCCGTCGAAGGTGGGCACCGTGGAGTCGGCGCCGAGCGGGAAGTGGCACGCGACGAAATGGTCCCGGCCGATCTCGCGCATCACCGGTTCCTGGACTCCGCAGATTCCCTGCGCCCGCGGGCAGCGCGTGCGGTACCGACAGCCGCTCGGTGGACTGACCGACGACGGCATCTCGGTGCTGTGTTCCTCCTCGCCGTCGAGGAGTGGGGCCGGCGTGGCGGCGGCGGCACGTGACATCGCACGGGACGAGATCACGCTCGCCATGAGCAGAGCCCTCGTGTAGGGATGGGCGGGCTGCGAGTAGAGCGTCTCGCTGGGCGCGACCTCGCAGAGCTTGCCGAGGAACATGACGACCACTCTGTCGCTCACGTTCTTCACGACGGCGAGGTCGTGCGAGATGAAGATCAACGTGAGGCCGTAGCGGCGCTTCATGTCCTCGAGCAAATTCAGGATCTGCGCCTGCACGGACACGTCCAGGGCGGAGACCGGCTCGTCGCAGACGATCACCTTCGGGTTCAGCATGAGCGCCCGGGCGATGGAGATCCGCTGGCACTGGCCGATGGAGAACTCGTACGGCCGGCGCCAGCTGACCGTGTCGTAGTCCATGTTCACCTCGCCGAGCATCAGGCGGGCGCGCGCCACCCGGTCAGCTTCGCTGCCCACCCCCCAGATCGCCAGGGGTTCGGTGACGAGGTCCGTGATCGTCCGCCGGGGGTAGAGCGACGAGATCGGGTCCTGGAAGATCACCTGCAGGCGCGTGCGGACGGAGCGCAGCTCTTCGCCCGAGATCGTCGTGAGATCCGTGCCCTCGAAGAAGACTTTGCCGCTGGTCGGCTTCGGCAGCGCCAGGACCGCACGGCCCGTCGTCGACTTCCCGCAGCCGGACTCACCGACGATTCCGAGGGTCTCGCCGGGGTACACGTCGAAACTGACATCCGAGACCGCGTGCACCTTCTTCCCACCCGGCGCCGGGAACTCGACGACGAGATTCTCGACCCGAACCATCGCCTCCGAGGCGTCCCGCATCTGAGCCGTTCCGCTACCTGCCATCTCAGTTCACGACTCCTACGGCTGCGGGGACACCTTTCGCCTGGTTGTCCTCGAGCGCTTGACGTCCTTCGGGTGTCCCGACCGGGTACCAGCAGGCGTACTGGTGGTTGGGCGAGTCGGCGTCTCGCAGTGGTGGCTCCTCGGCGATGCACTTCGACTGCACGTACGGGCACCGAGCGGCGAAGCGGCACCCCTGAGGCAGGTCGGCCGGGTTCGGCGGGCTGCCGGGGATAGCGTGGAGCCGCGTGTGGCTCGGGTTGGCGAGGCGAGGGGCGGAGCGCAGCAACGCCTCGGTGTAGGGCATGCGCATGTCGCGGAACAGCACCGCCGTCGGGGCCCGCTCCACGATCTTGCCGGCGTACATCACGAGGACGTCGTCGGCCCGCCCTGTGACGACGCCGAGGTCGTGGGTCACAAGGATGACCGACATGTACCGCTCCTGTTGGAGCCGGTTGATGAGATCGAGGATCTGAGCCGAGACGGTCACGTCGAGGCCAGTCGTCGGCTCGTCGGCAAGCAGCAGCTTGGGGCCACAGGCGATGGCGACGGCGATGACGATGCGTTGCTGCATGCCACCGGAGAACTGGTGTGGGTACCAGCGCAGGCGCTGCTCCGGCTCGGGCAGCCCGACGGAGCGGAGCAGGGCGATAGCCGTCTGCCGTGCATCGTCGCGCGACATGGCGAGGTGGTACCTGAGCGATTCCGTGACCTGTCGTCCCACCCGCACGACGGGATTGAGCGCCGTCGCCGGGTCCTGGAAGATCATGGCGATCTGGGCCCCCCACAGGTCGCGCAGCTCGTTGACCGATGCTTTCGTGAGGTCCACGTCGCCGAAGCGCACGCGACCCTCGCGGACGACCCCGTGCGGCGGGAGCAGGCCCATGATCGACTGCGAGAGCACGCTCTTGCCGGATCCGGACTCGCCGACGATGGCAAGCGTCCGGCCACGCTCGAGGTCGAAGGTGACGCCGTCGACGGACCTTACGAGGCCGTGTGCGGTCTGGAAGTAGGTCTTGACGTCTTCTACCTGTAGGAGCGGGCGGTCGTCGAGATCGTCCATCTCGCGGACATGGCGCTTCGGGCTCATATGACGCCTTGACGGCTGTCGAGGACCTTGCGCAGCCGGTCGCCGATGAAGTTCACCGGGAGGATGAACGAGAACATCGCAACAGCGGGAGCGATGAGCAGCATCGGGTCTTGGGCGATGTTGTTGGATCCGTCGGCGATCATGTTCCCCCACGTGGCGGTCGGGCTTGGCACGGACTGGCCGAGGAACGAGAGGGCACCCTCGGCCACGATCGCCAGTGGCACACCCAGAAGCGCATAGGTGATTGCCGAGGGGATCACGTCCGGAAGGAGCAGCGTCCGCAGGATACGGCTGGGTTTCGATCCGAGCGCCTGGGCCGCGAGCACGTACTCCCGTTGGGCGTACTCGATGGTCGAGGCCCGCACGACCCGGAACAGCAGGGGCCAGGCCACGATGGCGATGATCACGATGATGTCGATGATGCTGTGGCCGAGGAACGTCACGATGACGAGAGCAAGGACGAGGTAAGGAAAGGACAGGAACACGTTCGTGATGACGGTGAGGACCTCGTCGATCCAGCCACGGAAGTAGCCGGCGATGATGCCGAGCACGCCGCCGAGGGCGAGACCCATGGCGATGGATGCGAAACCCACCTCGAGCGACACCCGAGAGCCGAACACCAGGCGCGAGAGGATGTCCCGGCCGTTCGTGTCACATCCCAGCGCGTGCGCAGAGTAGGGGTGCCCGAGGCTCTGGAAGCAGTAGTCCGGTGCGATCGGGTTGAACTGGGCGAAGTTCGGGTTGGGGAGCGGGAGCATCCCGGCGAACACGGCCGCGAGTATCCACACGACACAGACGGCGACAGCCAGCCAGAAACCCCAGCCGAACTGCTTCCAGATCGAGCGCCTCGCTGGGCTCGTCAGCCCTTCGAGCGCGGCCGCCGTACCGCCGCCTCCAGTGTCCTCGGCCATGAGGAACGGGTCGTGTGGTGTCGGGTGCGGCCCTCCGAGACCACGTCCGAGAACGGAGCCCGCAACGTCAAACTGTTCTGGCACGGCGCACCCTCGGGTCGATGACGGCGTAGAGCTGGTCGATGATGTAGTTGATCACGATGAAGGCGACCGCCACGATGATCGTGATCACCTGCACGGTGGGCAAGTCCTTGAAGCTGACGGCAGCGATCAGGGCCGAACCGAGGCCCGGCAGGTGGAAGACGTACTCGACGATGACCGCACCTGTGATGAGCGTGGCGATCTGGACACCGCCGACCGTCATGACCGTGAACGTCGAGGGCCGGAGCGCGTGCCGGAACAGGATGCGCCATGTGGAGAGACCTTTGGCCCGCGCCATCACGATGAAGTCCTCTTCGAGCGTGGCGATCATGTCGGCTCGCAACAGCCGTTGGTAGACGGCGAGCGAGCCGATGGCGAGCGCCAACGACGGCATGAACATGACGTCGAGGTTGGTGAAGGGGCTGGCCCCGAACGACGGAAGGTTGGAGGCGACCCCCGGGAACCAGGTGAACGGCTTGCCGATGGTGAACAGGAGGACGAGCAGCGGGGCCACGATGAACGTCGGGAGCGACAGCGTGGCGAAGGTCAGCGTGGTCGTGATCTTGTCCGAGAGACGCTCGGCCCGGAGTGCTCCCCACATCGCCAACGGGATGGCAACGATGACCGCCATCAGCTGGCTGTAGATGATGAGCTCGAGCGTGACGGCGTAGTCCTGCTTGATGAGCGTGGTGATGGGGATCGGCGGGGTGGCCGTGTTACCGAGGTTGCCGCTGAGCAGGTTGCCGAGCCAGTGGAAGTACCGGGTGAAGAACGGGTGGTTGAGGTAGAGGATCGCATCCTCGTGGCGCACACATGAAAGCGGCGCCGAGCCGCAGATGACCGCCCCCTCGTTGCCTGGGAGCTTCGACGTGAGGAAATACGTGACGAGCGTGACCAGCAGGAGCGTCACGATCACCTCCCCAACGGCTCGCAGCCTCCCCAGGAACAGCAACATCGATCCCCTTTCGCCCCGTGTTCGGATGGTAGTGCGCTGCCCCGTCGGGGACGGGTTCAATCCCGTTTCGGCCCGTTACGCCTCCGCCTTGAGCGGCTCAGGCGTTGTTCAGCCAGATCTCGGTGGGCCAGACGATGCCCGAGAGCATGGGGCAACCGCGCTGGTTGGCGGAGATCCCCGTGGAGGCCGGCGTCGTGGAGTTGTTCCAGTTCTGCAGGGACTTGAGGGCGCCGATGCTCCACACGTCACGAGACGCCCAGATGTATGGGAGGTCGACGGCGAACCGTTCGGCCACCTCCCGGTAGGCGGCGACGCGGACGGACGGGTCGGTCGACTGGCGCGCCCGGTCGAGCGCTGCGTCGACCTTCGGGTCGTGATTGCGGGAGAAGTCGATGACCCCACCGGTGGAGGACCAGAACACGTAGTTGAGGTCCGGGTCGATGCTGGCGAATTGGCGCCATGCAAAGACCTGGTAGCCGCCGGCGAGGGCATCGTTGATGAGGGCGGACTGCTGCACCGTGCCCACGCTCACGTCGAAGCCGGCAGCCTGGTACTGGGCTTGCACGAACGCCGCCGACACGAGCGACGTCTGCGCCGTCGTCGTCGTGTACTTGATGCTGGGTTTGGCGCCGCCGTGGTCGGCGGACCAGGACTTCACGAGCGCCTGTGCCTTCGCGAGGTTGTAAGCGGGGTATGTCGTGGCGCCGTAGTACGGGCTCGGAGCAGGGAACGGGCCAGTGATCGGCTTGAGGAGCCCGCGGCCGATATCGGTGGAATAGGCCTCCTGGTTGAAGCAGTACGCAAGCGCCTGGCGGAGACGGATGTCCTTCATCACCGGGTCGGCCACGTTGATCATCCCGAAGTTGCAGTCCGGCTCGCCGAGGTTGACCTCGCTGTCGAGGAGCACGTCGATCTTCTTGTTGCCTTCCATCTGGATGATGGTGGGGTCGTCGTCGGTGTGCATGATCTGCAGGGTGCCGGCCTCGAGGGCGTCGAGGCGGGAGCTCACATCCGGCAACGGCTTGAACGTCCACGAGTCGACGTAGGGGAGCTGCCGCCCAAGTGCGTCCTTGCGCCAGTAGTGCGGGTTCTTCACCGTCTCGAAGAAGTTGCCGACCTCCCACTTCTTGAACATGAAGGGGCCGGTGCCCACCGGGTTCGTGTTGAGGTACGTCTCACCCTTGGCGTACGCGGTGGGCGAGAACACATAGGCCACTTGGCCGCCGATGTAGCCGGCAAGCCACGCCGGGAACGCAACCCACGGGTCGGTCATCGAGATCGTGCACGAGAGCGGGCCGGTCGTCTTGACGCCGTTCTTCTTCCAGTACGTGAGGGCGAAGTTCGTCAGGAGCGACGACTGGAAATGCTGCATGCAGTACGTCAGGGCTTTCCCGTCGCACGTCGTGCCGTCGTGGAACGTCAGGCCCGGCCGCAGCGTGATCGTCCATTCCGTGAAAGTGGAATTCGGGACGATGCTCTCGGCGAGATACGGCACGACGTCGCCCGTGAAGGTGATCATGGCGAGCGGGTCGTAGACGGTGCGGGCGTACATGACGCCGGTGGAGTCGAAGTGCGCATATGTCGGGTCCATGCCCGACTCCTCGGCTTCGACGCCCATCGTGATGTTGCCGCCGAGCGTGGCGCCTTTTGGCGGTTGGTTGACGCCCACCTCCACCGCCTTCTTCGGAGCGAGCGTCGTCGTCGTCGAGCTGGTGTTCGTGCTGCTGCCATTCCCGCCGCAAGCGTCGAGCAGGGTGCCGCCAGCTCCCAGCAGCGTGAAGGCGGCACCCCCCTTGGCAGCCTTGGCAATGAACTCGCGGCGGTCGAAATTATCGGGCACGTTGATCCCCCTCGGTCGTACTGTGACGGTCATATTACGCATGGTCCCGGGCAATGTGCGGCTATGGAGGGCGATTGCCCGGCGCCGGGTCGAGCGACCTGTCAGCACTATCATGACCCCGATGCACCTCGAAGAACCGCTGGTGCGGACCTCCGAGGTGACCGCCCACACCGACGCGCCCAGCCGCCACGGCGACGCGCCCGGCGACTCGCCTTTCGGCAGTGCGGGCGGTACGAGCCGCTGGAGCATCGCGATCAGGGCGGCCGTCGTGATCGTCCTCGGTGTCTCGATCTGGCTCCGCTTCTCGACGAAGTCCGCCCTCTGGCTGGACGAAGCGCTGACGGTGGACATCGCACGAGCGCCGCTCCGAGCGATCCCGGGCTTGCTCCGCGACGACGGCGCCCCGCCGCTGTACTACTACTTGCTGCACTTCTGGATGGCCGTGTTCGGCCAGAGCAATCTCGCCGTCCGATCGCTCGCTGGCGTCACCGGCGTGATCACCTTGCCTCTCGCCTGGCTTACGGGTTACCGCGTGGGTTCGCACTGGTGGACGCTCGAGAGCGCCTCGCCGGAGGAGCGCGTCGTGCGGCACGACCGCGGCAGGACGACCGCATGGGCCGTGACGCTCCTCATGGCCATGTCCCCGTTCGACGTCTACTACGACACCGAGGCGCGCATGTATGCGCTCCTCATCCTGCTCGGCACGCTCACGGTCCTGTCGGTCACGTCGCTGCTGCGTCGGCCGACGGCGTGGAATGCCGCCGGGCTGGCAGTCGTCACCTCCGCCTCGCTCTACACCCATTACTGGGCGTTGTACTCGACCGTCGCAGTAGCAATCGCCATGGCATGGTGTGCCTGGAAAGGCCCGTACCGGAGCGCAGGCCGCTACGCCGTTGCCGGTCTGATCGTCGGGGGGTTGACGTTTCTCCCGTGGCTGTCGACGCTCTGGTTCCAGACGCATCACACCGGCACGCCGTGGGCGGCGCCCGCTCAGCTGACGGCAGTCGTGTTCACCGTCACGCAGTTCGCCGGCGGCAATTCGGACTTCGGGCGCGGGCTTGCCGTCCTGTTCTTCTTCTTCGCCGTACTGGCTGTGTTCGGCACGCCGATGGGGAGATGGCTCGTGGTGCTGGACATCCGCACCCGGCCGGGAGTGCGGGCGCTCGCGGTAGGCGTCCTCGGCACGATCGTGCTCGGCGTTCTCGCCGGCCGGATCGACGGGGCCACCTTTGCCGACCGCTACACGTCCCTCCTGCTGTACCCCGCGCTCGTCATCATGGCCTACGGGCTCACGGCCATCCCCGACCGCTGGACCCGGCACGGCTTCCTCGCCGTGGCGATCGTATTGGGCTTCCTCGCGGCCGTCCCGAATCTGTACATCGCCCGCACGGGCGCAGGAAAAGTGGGCGCCGCCATCGCGGCGGAAGCGCACGCCGGCGATGTCATCGCCTACTGCCCGGATCAGCTCGGCCCGGCGGTGAGCCGCGTCCTCGGTGATCGGTTCAGGGAGGTGACCTTTCCCCGAGGGACTGCACCGGAGATCGTCAACTGGGTCAATTACCTCGATGTCGTGAGCGGTGCTTCGCCGAAGAGGTTCGCCCGTCATGTGGAGGCGCTGGCGGGGGCAGGCGGGACGGTGTTCTTCGTCTGGGCGCCCGGCTACAACGGATTCGGACTCGACTGCGAGGCGATCCAGCACGACCTCGTCGACTGGCCGGGCCACCGGTACAAGGTGGTCCTGCAGGCGCTCAAGACCGACACGCCGTTCGAGATCTACGAGGGTTCGTCCCTCGACCGGTTCAGCCCGTCGTGACGGCGTCGCCCTCGCTCCGGGTCAGCGCACGGTGATGCGCGAGAATGAACCGATGGTGCCCACTGCCGGCGACACGCGCGCGCTCGCGCCGTCGACGGCGACTTCTGCAGACGCACCAGTCGATCCGGGTCGGGTCCTCGTGATCGGGGCCGGTCCCGCCGGGCTGACGGCCGCCTATTCGCTCGGCAAGCGCGGGTATCGCTGCCGTGTCGTCGAAGCCGACGCCGTCGTCGGTGGGATCGCCCGCACGGTGGAGCGCGACGGCTGGCGGTTCGACATCGGAGGACACCGTTTCTTCACGAAGGTCCCCGAGGTCGAGGCGTTCTGGCACGAGGTGCTCGGACCGGAGGACCTACTGCTGCGTCCGAGGCTGAGCCGGATCTACTACGGGGGGACGTTCTTCGACTACCCGATCCAGCTCGGTAACGCCCTGCGAGGCCTCGGCCTCGTAGAGTCCATTCGCTGTGGGCTCTCGTACGTATGGGTACGGCTGCGAAAGCCGCGGGATTCGCACACCTACGAGGGTTGGGTGGCGTCGCGCTTCGGCTGGCGCCTGTATCGCAAGTTCTTCAAGTCCTATACCGAGAAGGTGTGGGGTATGCCGGCGACCGACATCCAGGCCGACTGGGCGGCGCAGCGCATCAAGACCCTCTCGCTGTGGAAGGCGCTCACGAATGCCGTCGTCCCACGGCGCAATCGCAAGGTGATCACGTCGCTGATCGAGGAATTCGAATACCCGCGCCTCGGCCCCGGGATGATGTGGGAACGAGCCACCGAGGCGGTCGAGGCGCAGGGATCCACCGTGTCGCTCCGCCACTGGGTTACCCGCATCCGCCGATCGGGTGCCGGTGCGGTCGCCGTCGAAGTGGAGTCGACAGGCCCGGACGGGCTCCCGGCCCACGAGCACATCCCAGTCGACCACGTGATCTCGTCCATGCCCATCAGCGAGCTCGTCCTCGCGCTGGATCCGCCGGCGCCGGACGACGTTCAGATGGCGGCGAAAGGGCTGCATTACCGGGACTTCCTCACCATCGCCCTCGTCGTGCCCGCCGAGCGTGGTTTCCCTGACAACTGGATCTACGTCCACGACGAGAAAGTACAGCTGGGCCGCATACAGAACTTCGGCTCGTGGTCCGCGGACATGGTGAAGGACGGTCGCACCTGCCTCGGGCTCGAGTACTTCGTCTTCGAAGGCGACGAGCTGTGGAGCATGTCGGACGACGACCTCGTCGCCCTTGGCACCCGGGAGCTCGCCGCCATCGGGCTCGTGGAGCCGGCCGATGTGGAGCGTGGCTACGTCGTGCGGATGCCGAAGGCCTATCCCGTCTACGACGCCGGCTACATCGAGCGGGTCGAGGTCATCCGCCGGTTCCTCCGGGCCGAGGTCCCGAACGTCCACCCGGTCGGGCGAAATGGGATGCACCGCTACAACAACCAAGACCACTCGATGCTCACGGCGCTGCTCACTGTCGAGAATCTCTTCGGCGAGTCCTACGACACGTGGAACGTGAACGTGGAAGCCGAGTACCACGAGGAGCAGGTCGGGAAGGTAAGTGTTCCTGAGGGCACCTCGGGATCGGGCTCTGGCCGTTCTGCTCCGACGCTCCCGGTTCGCCCATGATCGAGCAGTCCGCCGTCCAGGCGTCAGCCGAGCGCTGCTCGATCTCCGACGAGTGCTTGCAAGCGATCGCATCCCTGGCCGACGACGCCGGCCTGCGACGAGTGGGAATGGTCGCCTGGCGAGATCTCGACGGGCGGGGCGCGGGTCGCCTGCCGGGACGGATACGACGTCGTGCGCAGTGCCGGCCGGTACCGCGTGTTCGCGCAGGCGCCGCTCGAGTTCGCCACTGGGCGATTCGGGCCGATCGGCCGTCTCGATGCGCTGGTCGAGATCTGGAACGGCATGCCGTTTCTCAGCCCTATCTGGTGGAGAGGGCCGCGGCTCGTGTTCCTCCACCATGTGCACGCCGAGATGTGGAAGATGGTGCTTCCCCGCCGCTTGGCCATGATGGGCAACGTCATCGAGTCCCGCCTGGCTCCGCCGCTCTACCGGGGATCGCGAGTCGTCACGCTCTCCGAGTCCTCTCGTCAGGAGATCATTGACGCCCTCGGCATGCGGCCGGAGCGCGTCAGCGTCGTGTCCCCCGGGATCGACCGCCGTTTCGGGCGAGGAGGGCTCGGGTCCCGCCGGAACCCGCACAAAGCCGACCACCCGCTCGTCGTCGCTGTCGGCAGGCTCGTGCCCGTCAAGCAATTCGACCGCTTGATCGCCGCTGCCGGACCGCTGTCGGCACTCCATGCGGATCTCGAAATCGTCATCGTCGGGGAGGGCTACGAGCGTCCCGCCCTCGAGCGTGCCATTGAAGAGGCTGGAGTCGGCTCCGTCGTACGGCTTGCCGGCCGGCTCGACTCCGGCCAGCTCGTCGAGCTCTACCGCCGGGCCTGGGTGCTGGTGTCGACATCGGCGAGGGAGGGTTGGGGAATGACCGTGACGGAGGCGGCGGCATGCGGGACGCCTGCAGTCGTGTCCCGGATTGCCGGCCACCTCGACGCCGTCGAGGACGGTGTGACCGGGTTGCTGTTCGACAACGAGGACCAGTTCGTGAAAAGCGTCGACCGGGTGCTGGCCGACGCGGCGTTGCGGTCCAGCCTGTCGAGAGCCGCCCACGACGCCGCCCGGCAGTACTCGTGGGAGGCGACGGCGCTCGGCACCCTCGAGGCCCTCGCCGCCGAGGCTCGTCGCAAGGGTCGGCGTTAGCTTCGGTTCCTCGGGCCGCGCCGTATCAGCTCCACGAGAGAGTCGGTCGCGACGGCCAAGAAGGCGACGAGCGCAGCCAGGTTCGTGCCCGAGAAGTTCTGCGGCCAGTAGTCGCCCGGCGTGTAGTGGTGTGCCATCTGTCCGACGACCGTGGCCGTGCCGGCAAAGAGGGCAGCTGCAACGGCGCCGGCGGTCAGGAGGATCCGCGTGCCGGCGAAACGGGCGCTCGCGACAGCCGCAATTGCGACGACGCCACCGACCGGGAGCGCCCAGCCGGGCGGCAGCACGAAGGCGGAGACGGCGCCGGCGACCACCGCAACTGAGATCGCCGCGAGCAGGCTCGCCGGCTCGCCGTCCGCTCGCCATGGCACCGTGAGCGTCGCCGGCCAGCCGCCGGCGAAGGCGCCGGGCAGCGGCCTGGTCGCGAGTACCGGCTCGTCGCTGAGTACCGGCTCGGTCGCGATCACCGGCTCGTCGCTGAG
>JBEKMC010000038.1:0-27793 GCA_050008715.1 Acidimicrobiales bacterium
CTCGTGGAGTACGAGCTGCGGTCAGGCGGTGCTTTCCGGGCACACGCCAACGAGGGCATGAAGGCGGTGGGGTGCCCGGACGTCATCAGCGACGGCGAGGTGATCGGGTCCGACCCGCCTCGCAAGCTCGTCCAGACGTGGCGGATGACGATGACGCCCGAGCTGGCGTCCGAGGCGTTCACCCGACTCACTTACGACATCGAGCCCGTACGCGGCGGTGTCACGAAGCTCACCGTCACCCATGACGTGACGGGTGCACCGATGTGGGCCTCCGTGCTGCGGGGCGACGCTGAGTCGAGCGGTGCCGGCGGCGGCTGGAGCGAGATCCTCAGTGGGCTGAAGACGCTGCTCGAGACGGGCCGGCAACTTCCTTTCCAAAGTGGACCAGGATGAAAGTAGTTGAGCTCGGCCGGCTTTGGCGTCACATTTACGGAGCCGGCGGTGCTGTGTAGGCAATGAGGATGGAAGCGAGAGCGATGAGCGCCGAACCTGAGAGCGAACGTGTCGCCCCGGCGGCGTTCGAGTCGTTCTTCCGGGCTCACTACCAGGCTGTCGTCCGCATCGCCCATGGTGTCGTCGGAGACGTCCACACCGCTCAGGATGTCGCCCAGGACGTCTTCATTGCCGCCGAGCGCCGCTTTCGCGATCCCGGCGCGTCCTCGCACGCCGGCGCCTGGGTGCGCGTTGCCGCAGTGCACGCGGCACTCAACACCGTGCGCGGCCAGCGTCGGCGACACCTCCGCCACCTGCGGGCGGCCGCTGCCGTCGCTCCGGTCGGTCCAGAGGAGCTCGCTCTCGAACGGGCGTCGCGGCAGGAGGTTCGCGAAGCCCTCGGCCGCTTGCCGAAGCGGAACGCCACCGTGCTCGTGCTTCGCCACAGTGGCCTGAGCTATGCCGAGGTCGCCGAGGCGATGAGCGTGAATGTCGGCCAGGTCGGCACGATGTTGCGCCGTGCCGAGGCGGCCCTTCGCAAGGAGGTCGAACGTGCAACACGTCCCTGACGGAAAGCTGCGCCGGCTCGTGGACGAGCCGTTCGCGGTCGCCGACGCCGACGCCGGTCACGTAGCTCGGTGCGATCGCTGCCGGAGCCGTCATCGTGAGATCCGGCAGAACGCCGCCGAGGCGACGGTCATGCTCTCCCGGCCGCATCCGGTGCCCGACCTCGAGATCGCGTGGAGCGCCTTCACGGCGGGAACGTCACAGACGGCCGTCCGGTCGTCGCATGTACCTGCTCGCTCCCCGCGCCGGCGCGCGGTCACGGTCACTCTTCCCTCGCTACGAGCGATGGTCGCCGCTGCAGTGCTCGTCGCCGTTGCCGCCACGGGTGGCACCTTGGCAGCGATCTTGTCTGCTTCGTCCGCACCGTCTCGACAGGCTTCCTCAGCCAACTTCCAGGCGATCGAGGAGCTCGCCGGCGTGAGCGGAGGCTCCGGATCCTTCCTCGGCTTCGGCACCTCCGCCGGCTCGCTCAAGCTTCCCTTCGGAGTGCTCCGCTGGTCCTCGTCCGGCACAGCCCACTCGGCGGCGTCGCTCGCTGCCGCCGCCGAGTCCACCGGGCTCCAGCTCCGGACGCCGGCAAGCTTGCCGGCCGGAGTCGGCACCGTCACGAACATCCTCGTGCAACCGCGGGTGACAGCGACGATCCGCTTCGGGACGGACGCCGGAACCCTCGCGGGTAAGTCGCTGAGTGTGTCGGCTGGCCCGGCGGTGCTCGTCGAGTACGGAGGCGGCGGCGGTGAGCTTGGACTGCCGACGCTCGCCACTTTCACGATGGAGCGCCCGACACTGTCCTCGAACGCGTCCACACCGGCCCAGTTGGAGGCATACGTGCTCTCGGCCCCCGGTGTCCCGGCGGGCCTCGACCAGGAGCTCCGGCTGATCGGTGACGCGGGTACCGTCCTTCCGTTCCAGGCGCCTTCCGGGACGGACGCCAGCCAGGTGGACGTCGACGGTGCCGCCGGCATCCTCGTCACTGCTCCCACGATCGGAGCCGCCGGCGTGATCTGGGTGAGTCATGGTCTCGTGCACGCCATCGTCGGTCTGCTCGACGGGAAGGACATCCTGCATGTGGCCGGCCAGATCGGCTGATCAGCCGGCGTCGGGCCCGAGCTCGGTGGCCAGCTCGGTGCCGCTGCTCGAGCGCGCCGCCGACGTGCTCGCCCCAGCTCCCGGCGAGGCTGATCCGTTCGTCTCGCCCGCGATCCATACCATCGACCTGCGCAAGGAGTACCGCCGCACCGTCGCCCTGGATGCGCTCTCCATGACCGTGCGCCGGGGAGAGATCTTCGGCTTCCTCGGGCCAAACGGAGCCGGCAAGACGACCGCCGTCAAGCTTCTCCTGGGCCTCGTCCATCCGACAGCTGGCGAGGCCATGGTGCTCGGCGCCCCGGCAGGTGACGTCGAGACGCGGCGCCGGATTGGCTATCTGCCGGAGCTGTTCCGTTTCCAGGGATGGCTGACGGCGCGGGAGGTCCTCCTCCTCCACTGCCGGCTCGTGAAGCTGCCGAGTGGTCGGTGGCCCGTCCTCGTGAGCGAAGCGCTCTCGACCGTTGGCCTGTCGGATCGGGGCGACGACAAGGTGGGGGGTTTCTCGAAGGGAATGCAGCAGCGCCTCGGCCTGGGCGTGGCACTCCTCGGCGATCCCGAGCTCGTCGTCCTCGACGAGCCGACTAGCGCCCTCGACCCCGTCGGAAGACATCACGTTCGAGAGATCATCGGCGCACTGCGCTCACGCGGCACCACGGTCTTCCTGAACACGCATTTGCTCGAAGAGGTGGAACACATCTGCGACCGGGCTGCCGTCATCGACAAGGGTCAGACGATTGCCACTGGCACGTTGGCAGAACTCGTAGGCAAGCAATCGGTTGTCCGCTTGAAGGTCTCCGGCCTCGAGGGCCGTTGGTGGGAGGGATTGCGGGGTTTCGGGACGTGGACGGCCGAGGGCGGCTGGTTCGTGGTGACGGGGATCGAGGCGACCGACGTACCCGATCTCGTGCAGGCGGTCGTCACCCTGGGCGGCCGCATCGGTGCCGTCGTCCCGGAGCACAAGAGCCTCGAGGACCGGTTCCTCGAGCTGTTGGGGGAGTCGTGAGCCCCACGCTCGTCATCATGCGCCTCACGGTGCGCGAGGCCGTTCGGCGCAAGCTCGTGTTGGTCTTGCTCCTGCTCTCGCTGGCAATGGTCGGCTTGAGCGGCTGGGGCTTCGACCGTCTCGCCCACACCCGCAGCGTGACCTCCGGTGAAGTGCAGATCGCCCTGCCGCAGGCGCTCATCCTGTTCATGTTCATGTTCAGCTTCGTCGTGGCGCTGAGCGCCTCCGCCATTGCCTCGCCGGCCGTGTCGGCGGAGATCGAGTCGGGCGTGCTCCAGACGGTGGCGACCCGACCTATCCGCCGGAGCGAGATCCTGATCGGCAAATGGCTTGGTCTGGCCCTGCTCGTGGCCGCCTACGCGGTCGTCGTGTCCGTTCTCGAGATGCTGGTCGTGGACGCCGTGAGCGGGTTCCTGCCTCCGGACCCTGCTGCCGTAGCCGGGTATCTCTTCGCGGAAGGCGCCGTGTTGCTGACGCTCGTGCTGGCGATCAGCACGCGTCTGTCCACGCTCGCCACCGGGGTCCTCGGCGTCGCCCTGTTCGGGTCCGCCTGGTTGGGAGGCGTGGTCGGGGCCCTCGGCACGGCGTTCAAGATCTCAGCCCTTCGGACGGTCGGAGAGGTGGTCCGTTACTTGCTGCCCACCGACGGACTGTGGCACGGCGCCATCTACTATCTGGAGCCTTCCGGCTTCATCTCGCAGCGGCTGGCCGCCGAGGTCGGCGCCGGGGGCAATCCCTTCTTCGCCACGGCGCCACCATCGTGGCTGTACCTTCTCTACGCGGCGATCTGGTGGCTCGCTGTGCTCGGCGTCGGCATTGTGAGCTTCGCCCGACGCGAGCTGTAGCCGTCCTCGGACGCCAGCGCCAGCAGGTGTTCCTAGCATGCTCGGCATGCGGTGGGACCTTTGGATGGGGGCGCTTCGGGAGCGCAACTTCCGTCTCTACTTCATAGGGCAGCTCACATCTGCAGTTGGCACCGGCATGACATCAGTCGCTCTTGCCTTTGCCGTCCTGGCGAGCGACCGATCGGCGACCGCTCTTGGTGTCGTGCTGGCGGCCGATGCCGTATCGCTGGCGGGTTTTCTCCTGATCGGCGGCGTCATCGCCGACCGGCTCGGCCGGCGTCGCGTCATGCTGACGGCGGACATGCTGCGAGGCGTGGCGCAAGCGATCTTGGGTGTGTGGGTGCTGGCCGGGCACCCGCCGCTGTGGGGTTTTGTCGTGCTGGCAGCTGTCGTGGGCGCCGGGACAGCCTTCTTCATGCCGGCGCTGACCGGCTTGATCCCAGAGGTCGTCACCCCGGACCGGCTCTCGCAAGCCAATGCTTTGAACGGCCTGTCGAACTCGATCGGCAGCATTGGCGGGCCCGCCTTGGCGGGCATACTCGTGGCCGCTGCCAGCCCAGGTTGGGCCATCATCGCCGATGCCATCAGCTACGGGGCGAGCGTTGCTTCCCTCGGCCTGCTCAGACTGGCCCCAGCAGGCCCGAGATCGACAGAGACCTTCCTGAGCCAGTTGCGAGCGGGCTGGGGGGAGTTCTGGTCGCGCACGTGGCTGTGGGTGATCGTGGTCCAATGGTCGTTGGGAAACGCCATCATTCTCGGACCGTTCTTCGTCCTCGGCGCCGTGGTCGCCGACAAGTACTTGGGTGGTTCCACTGCCTGGGGCACCATCCTCGCCGCCCAAGGAGCGGGTGCTGTCGCAGGTGGCGTGCTGATGCTACGGCTGCATGTGCAGAGGCCCCTGCTCGTGGCAACCCTCACGGCGCTGGTCTTTCCCTTGCCGCTCCTTGCCCTCGCCTATCACGGTCCCGTTGCGGTCATCGCGGCCGGCAGCTTCGGGATGGGCTTCGCCATGGCGGTGTTCACCGTCTTGTGGAATACGACCATGCAGCGCGAGATCCCGTCGGACCTGCTCTCGAGGGTGAGCTCGTACGACTGGTTTGGCTCGCTCGTGTTCCTGCCGATCGGCTTCGCTCTGGCCGGGCCCATCGCGGCAGCTGTAGGCATCCGGGCGGCGTTCATGGGTGCAAGCGTCTGGTGTGTCGCCTCCACGCTCGTGGTGCTGGCGGTGCCGGCCGTCTACAAGCTCAGGACGGCGCCAACCAAACCGGCGGACGGCACCGAACCCACTGCAGTTGCGTGACGCTGATTCAAAGGGCCGGACCATCGAGTGTGGGGGATAGCCCCCAGGGACAAGAGACCGGCTAGCCGTCTTCTCAGCCGCCCAACCGATCTTTACCTTGTAGTCAGCCGCTGGTTCGCCGTGAGCGATGATGAAGCGGAAAGATCGAGAGGATCGGGGTACGTGCTCGTGCATGCCTCACTGAGATGGTGATCGTGGGCCGGGAGGAGCTGGAGGCTTGGGCCCGGCAGGTCGCCCGCACCATCTTGCGGGCGCCGTTCGCACGGCGGGCCTGGTCGGAGCTCTGGTATCTCGTCCTCGGGTCCGCCGTTGCATTCGTGGGCCTCGCTTTCGTCGGGTTCACCATGGCGGCGGGAGTCATATTCGCCATCACGTTCTTCGGGCTCGCAATCATCGGCCTCTCCCTTCGTGGTGCCCGGGGCATCGGCGCAATCCAGCGTCGAATGGCTCGATCGCTCCTCGACGAGGACATCGAGGAGCCGGATGCGTTCGCTGCCCGACCGGGGTTTCTCGGATGGTTGCAGTCGGCGCTGCGGGACCGGCCGGCGTGGCGTTCGGTCGCGTACTTGGTGCTCAAAGTGCCAGTGGCGATCCTGGGCGTTCTCGTGGGTCTCAGCGTGTGGTTCGACGCCTTTGCCTGCCTCACCTATCCGCTCCGTCCACGCACGTCGGTCACGGCATTCGGCGTGGTCCGGGTCGTCTTCCGATCGGACTCCTTCTGGAGCGGGAACTTCGGCTTCATGCACGCCGTCGCCGTCTTCTGCATCGGAGTCGTGTTGTTCTTTGCCGCCCCGTGGGCGGTACGCGTTGTCGTCTCCCTCGACCGGTACCTCATGGGAGCACTCCTTGGGCCTGACGCCGTCAGCGCTCGCGTGCGTTCCCTCGAGCAGGCCCGCACGCAGACCGTCGACTCGTCGGCCGCAACGCTGCGCCGGATCGAACGAGACCTCCACGACGGCACGCAAGCCCAGCTCGTCGCCCTCGCCATGCGCCTCGGCATGGTGAAGGAGAAGCTCGCCGACACCGAACATCTCGACCTCGAACAGGTGTCGGCGCTCGTGAACGACGCTCACCGTGGAGCCAAGGAGGCAATCGTCGAGCTACGCGACCTCGCCCGCGGCATCCATCCTCCGGCCCTCGACATGGGTCTCGAAGGCGCTCTGTCCACCTTGGCCGCCCGCAGCACCGTCCCGACCGAGCTCACACTCGCGCTGAGCGAGCGCCCGACGCCCGCCATCGAGTCCATCGCCTATTTCTGTGTGGCCGAACTGATGGCGAACGTGGCGCAGCATGCCAACGCCTCCCGCGCGAGCATCACGTGCGCGCAGCACGGCCCCTGGCTGCGGCTGGTCGTACGTGACGACGGCACGGGCGGGGCGCAGCTCTCCCGACTGGGGACCTCGTCGAGCGGCTTGATCGGCCTGAGTGATCGAGTCCACGCCGTCGACGGTCGCCTCGACATCGTGAGCCCGTTGCGCGGGCCCACCGTCGTCACCATCGACCTGCCGCTGCACGCCTGAATGACCACTCCGACGCGCGTCCTCATTGCCGAGGACTCGGCAATCCTTCGAGATGGCTTGGTGCAGCTACTGGTCGACCGGGGTTTCGTGGTGACCGACGCCGTGAGTGAGCCCGAAGCCTTGCGCCGATCGGTGTCAGCAGATTGCCCCGACGTCGCCATCATCGACATCCGCATGCCGCCGACGTTCACCGACGAGGGCTTGAAGGCTGCCATCGAGCTTCGAGGTCTGCACAAAGGACTCGGGATCCTGTTGTTCTCCCAATACATCGAAACCCGCTACGCCGCCGAGTTGTTAGCCGGTGGCGCCGCCGGGATCGGTTACTTGCTGAAGGACCGGGTGGCGGACGTGAGCGACTTCGTCGAGGCGCTCGGGCGAGTCGCAGCAGGGGGGACGGCCCTTGACCCGGAGGTCGTCACACAGCTCTTGGGGGCGCCGCGGCGCGCCGGGTCGATCGCCGTCTTGAGCGCTCGCGAGCGCCAGGTGTTGTCACTCATGGCGGAGGGTCGCTCCAACGCCGCCATCGCGAGCGGGCTCGTCGTCTCCGAAGGCACCATCGAAAAGCACGTCGCCAGCATCTTCACGAAATTCGACCTGCCCGAGTCCCCATCGGACCATCGTCGTGTGTTGGCGGTGTTGCGTTTCCTGGACCTGGGCTCCGGCACCGACGACAAGGAGACTTCATGATCACGACAGCCCGGCCCGACAGCTCGGGCCGGCACGCAACCGACACGCAGTGGGCGGTGGAGACCCATGGCCTCACCAAGCGATTCGGGCAGAACATCGCCGTCAACGGCGTCGAGCTCCTCGTCCCGCGCGGGTGCGCCTTCGGATATCTCGGCCCGAACGGCGCCGGCAAGACCACGCTCATCCGGGTGCTCCTCGGTCTGACGCGTGCCGACGCCGGAACGATGTCGCTCCTCGGGTACGCCGTCCCGAAGCACCGTGACGTGGCGCTGGCGCGGGTCGGCGCCATCGTCGACGAGCCGAGGTTCCATGGTCATCTGACCGGCAGGCAGAATCTGCAGATTCTCGCCGCCGCCCGGGAACCGGCGGCCCGCGACCGAGTTGGACCCTCACTCGAGCGCGTTGGCCTGACCCAGCGGGCCGACGACCGGGTGTCCAAGTACTCGATGGGAATGCGCCAGCGTCTCGGCGTCGCCGCCTGCCTGATCGGTGATCCCGACCTGCTCATCCTGGACGAGCCGATGAACGGGCTCGACCCGGCCGGGATGCATGACATGCGGGACATGATCGGATCCCTCGTCGCCGAGGGGCGCACGGTCGTATTGTCCTCACACCTCCTCGACGAGGTCGAGCGGACCTGTGACGCCGTGGCCATCGTCGACCGGGGAAACGTCATTCGGCAGGGACCGATCTCCCAGCTGCTGGCGGGCGCCTCGGTCGCCCTGCAGCTCGAGTGCTCTGAGCCCGATCGAGCCCGTGGTCTCCTCGAACGCACCAACATCGGCGGCCACATCGAAGTGGGTTCGCTCGGGCTCGGGATCACGCTGCCGGCAGGGACGGCGCGAGACGTCATCGCCGAGATCGCCCGCGTTCTCGTAGAAGGCGGTATTTCTCTCTATCGGCTGCAGGAGATCCAAGCTTCCCTCGAGTCTTGGTTCCTGCAGGTGACCAGCAGACTGGGGGCTCCAGAATGACGAACGTGCCAGTGATGACGGCGCCCGTGCCGACCCCGCCGCCGTCGCCCCCGAACATCACGCGCGAACACCGGGGCTCGCCGATACCAACTGGCGGCATGATCGCAACGAGGTTCATGGAGCTGCGCAAACGGCGCGGGCTGATGATCGCATTGATTCTCGTGAACATCGGTCTTCCAACCATCTTCCTCGTCGTCCGGCTGCTGGCGCACGCATTCGACCCGAAGTCCTACGGACCTGCGGGCGGTTATGACATCTATACGAGCCTCGTCGCCGGCGTGATGTACATCTTCGGCTTCATCGTGGCGGCGACGTTGGGCTGCACTGCCGGATCGGTCGACCTCACCGAGGGGATGTTCCGGCACCTGGTCGTGACGGGGCGATCCCGGCTGGCGCTGTACCTGGCCCGCATCCCCGCCGGCCTTGCCATCATCGTTCCGCTCGTGGCGGTCGGCTTCACCATCGTCTGCGCGGTGTGCGTCTTCGCGGCGCCGAAGACGCTCAACTACGACGGCGTCGACGTGCCAGCCGGCCTGTCGGCCACCGGGCTCGAGAACTGGGCTGCCGACCATGCCGACGTCGTCATGTGCCAGTTCAATTACAACGGACCTGGATTGCCGAACGTCCCCTGCGGGCCCAACGGCGCCGTCATCACCGGTCCCGGCGCTCCAGCCGGACAGCCCACGCCCGCCCAGCTCAGAGCGGCGGCACGAGCGGTTGCCCTTCAGGATTACCCGAGCTACTCGACCGAGTTCCTCTACCCGTCTGACTCCCTCATGATCAAGAGCGGCTTGTGGATCGAGCTCGAGGCCGCCATCGGCTTCATCGTCGGACTCGGGCTGGCCTCCCTGATGGGGCAGAGGACGGTCCCGGTCATCCTGATGATCGTTCTCGAGGTGGTTCTGACGCCGATCTTCTCCCGGGCACGAATCACGCATCTGCTGAACCTGCAGCGCTCGATCGTCGGTGTCGCCATGGGCCATCTGGCGCCGGGTGGCATTCCGGTTCTCGGGGGAGGGGGAGGAGGGCCGGGCGGCGGCCAAGGCAATCCACAGCTCATTCCCGAGACGACCACGGTGGCTGTCATCGTCATCGTCGCCTGGCTCGTGGTCTGGACGGTTCTCGGCGCATGGCGGATGATGACGCGAGACGCCTGACGCGCAGCGTCACGACGGGCGCACTCTCGCGTGAAGGGGCTCAAGATGGTTGACCTGCCGACATCGTTCCGGCTCGACGGACGGGTCGCCGTCGTGATCGGCGGGACCGGCGTCCTCGGCAGCCGTATCGCAGCGACGCTCGCCGACGCCGGTGGGCGGACCGTGATCGTCGGACGGGACACGGCCCACGGCGAGGAAACGCTCGGCCGGCTGCGGACCGAAGCGAGGGACCTGACGTTCGTGGCCTGCGACGCTTCCGAGCGGGATGCGCTGCAAAGTCTCCTTCAGCGCATCCTCGTCTCCCACCACCGAGTCGACGTTCTCGTGAACGGGGCGGGAACGAACTCGGCGACGCCGTTCTTGGAGATATCCGACGCCGAGCTGGAACGGATCGTCACGGTCAACCAGTTCTCCGTGATGCGCGCCTGCCAGGAATTCGGCCGCTATTTCGTCGAACGAGCCACGTCCTCAGGCGAAGGTGCCAGCATCGTCAACATCGGCAGCGCTTCCGGGATCACGCCGTTGTCGCAGGTCTTCACGTACGCGATGACGAAGGCTGCAGTGCACAACCTCACGAAGAACCTCGCTCGGGAGTGGGGACCACTGGGCATCCGCTGCAATGTGCTCGTGCCGGGTTTCTTCCCGGCTGAGCAGAACCGGGCGATCCTCAGCTCCGACCGGACGGCGGAGATCATGCGGCACACCCCGATGGGACGATTCGGCGAGGCCGACGAGCTGGCCGGCGCGGCACTTCTGTTGGCGAGCGACGCCGGGCGCTTCATCACGGGAGCCGAGCTCGTCGTCGACGGCGGTTTCGGCGCCATGACGATCTGAGCCCGGAGGTGGACGGCGAGTCGCTGACCGGCGGCGCAAGGCACGATGACCGGTGGCGGATCGTGCTGACCGGTGTAGCCGGTTCGGGGAAGTCGACGATCGGCCCTGTGCTTGCGGCACGCCACGGAGGGCGCTTTCTCGAAGGGGACGCCTTTCATCCAGCCGCCAACCTCGACAAGATGGCTGCGGGTGAGCCGCTCACCGACGAGGACCGCTGGCCGTGGCTCGCCGCCCTCCGCCAGGCCATGCGGGGTGAGGATCAGGTCGTCGTCGCCTGTTCGGCGCTGAAGCGCGTCTATCGCGACGCGCTCCGGGCGGCGGGAGATGTCCGGTTCGTACAGCTCGTCGTCGATCCCGGAGCGGCACGCCGGCGACTGGCCGCCCGGCGCGACCATTTCATGGGTGTTGGAATGATCGAAAGCCAGTTCGCGGCCCTTGAACCGCCTGGCGCGGACGAGACCGACGTGGTGGCCGTCGAAGAGGAGGGGGAGATCTCCTCGGTCGTCGACGAGATCGAAACTGCTTTGGAAGGCATGCGAGCGGGAACTTCCACTTCACCCTTGTGGAGCTACGGCGACCGCCTTCGGGACATAGCGCTCGAGGAGCTGCCCGGCATCGTCGGCGAGCTCGCGAGCAGCGAGCTGCTCGCCGCAGGTGTGAGACGCGTGCTCCTCGTACCGCCGGACCTCACGCGGCTCCACTCCCGGGCCGGTGAGATCACTGGCCTCTTGTACGAGGCGTTGACTGCGGCCGGCGTGGAGGTGTCCGTTCTGCCCGCGCTCGGGACCCATCGTCCGTTGACCCCAAGCGAGGCGGGCCGCCTCTTCGGCGCGCGAGTTCCTTTCGACCAGGTCCTCCAGCACCGATGGAGGCAAGGCGTCACGCGGCTCGGCGAGATCGGCGGTCTGGAAGTGTCGGCGCTCTCGGGCGGACGTATGACAGATCCGATTCCGGTCGAGGTCGCCGACATCCTGCTGTCGGGATGGGACGCCGTCGTATCGGTGGGCCAGGTCGTTCCTCATGAGGTGATCGGCATGGCGAACTTCACCAAGAACCTCGTCATCGGGCTCGGTGGGCCGTCGACCATCAACCGCAGCCACTTCCTCGGTGCACTGTGCGGGATGGAAGACGTCATGGGACGCACGACCGGCCCCGTGCGCGATCTGGTCGATGCGGCCTTCGACCGGTTCCTTGCGCCTCGCCTCCAGGTGCTGTGGGTGCTCACCGTCGTAGAGGATGCCCGTGAAGGTGTCGTGCAACGAGGGTTGTTCGCCGGCCGCGGCGGCTCCGGCGAGTCCGGTGGTGCTGCGTTCCGGGCGGCGGCGGAGCTGGCGGCGCAGTGCAACATCGAGGTGCTTCCCAGTCCCTTCGGCCGCGTCGCCTGTCGGCTCGATCCTGACGAGTTCAAGACGACCTGGCTTGCGAACAAGGCCATCTACCGCACACGCATGGCGATGGCCGACGGAGGTGAGCTGATCGTGCTCGCACCAGGTGTCTCCCGGTTCGGCGAGGATGCGCACATTGACGGCCTCATCCGCCGCCACGGCTACAAGGGGACCCCGGCCACGCTGGAAGCCGTCCGGAGCGATCCTGAGCTAGCGGGCAATCTCGGTGCCGCCGCCCACCTCATTCACGGCAGCAGCGAAGGGCGCTTCCGGATCGTCTACTGCACCGACCCCGGGGTAGGCGGGCTCACTCGCGAGGAGGTCGAGGGCGTTGGCTACGAGTGGCGCTCCTTGCCACACGAGCTCGAGCGACTCGCCATCACCGGTGTGGTGCAGTCTGGCCGAAGACGTGATCGAGACGGCGAGAATTACGACTACATCGCCAACCCGGCACTCGGCCTCTGGGCGACGTCGTCCAAGTTCCCTCGGGATGCAGAATGACCCGCGTGCGGCTGCGGGATCAGCACGATCTTCCCGTGGGTGTGTCGCACTTCCAGTTCGGCGAAGGCATCGCGCACCTGTTCCAGCGGGAACGTCGCGGCGATGGGGATCTCGATCTGTCCTGACGCCACGAGCTCGGCCATCTCAGCCAGCACAGCGGTTGTCGAAGCGTCCCCACTTCCTTCGGTCTTCGCTCCGAGCTCCTCCGCCTTGTCGCGAGAGATGATCGTCTCGATTCGGGCAGGCTGGACGCCAAGGTCGACAGCCAGCTGCACGTACTCCGGGCCGAAAAGGTCGATGAACGCATCGATACCGTTCGGCGCGTTGGCCCGCAGGCGCGCCGCGAGGTCCTCGGCGTAGTCGATCGGGGTGACCCCGTGAGAGCGCAACCATGCATGGTTGCCTTCTGACGCCAGCCCGAGCACGTTCACGCCTTTCGCCCGCAGCAGCTGGACGACAACGGAGCCGACGCCGCCGGCAGCCGCCGACACGGCGACGGTCTCGCCTGGCGCCGGGCTTACGGCCCGCACGGCGGCATAAGCCGTGCACCCCACCACATAGAGCGACCCGGCAACCTCCCAGCTGAGCGCCGGCGGCTTCGAAATCAACTGGGTCGTCGGCACCGCCGCGTAGTCAGCGTGACTGGAGCGTTGCCACGACCAGCCGAGCACCTCGTCACCGAGAGCGAAGCCGACGACGGATTCGCCGAGCGCGCTGACGACTCCGGCAAGATCGCTGCCCTCACCCGACGGGAACGTCGCTGGAAACCTGGCCTCGAGCGCCCCGTTCCGAATGGCGGCTTCGCCCGGGTTGATCCCGGCCGCACGAACCTGGACGACGACCTCACCGGCCCGCGGCACCGGCATGTCAACGTCTGCGACGTAGAGGACGTCGCGGTCGCCGTAGTGATCGAATCGAACTGCTCTGGCCATGATCTCAGCTCCTCTTTGCCGGTGAGCGTATTGGCGAGGAGTGACGTCGCCTGCGTTTGAGACGGCTCCAGACGTTGACGGAAGCGAGAAAAGTGATATCGTTTAGCTATCAGTTTGATTCGCCCATCAGAGGAGGCACCATGAGTGACCCTGTCGAAGCGTTCGTCGACCCGAACGCTTCTCCGGTCGGTACGTCGGGGAACCGCGTCGACATCCAGGAGCGGACGGCCTGGGCCATCAGCGGGTGGTTCGGCGTCATCGTCGTCGCCGCCTGCATCGCCGCCGCCATCGAGTTCGGGCGGGGCTCCTTGAAGGACCTCACCGCCATTCCGATCGTCGTGGGAACCATCATCCTGGCCTCGCTCGTCATCGTGAAGCCCGGCGAGACGCGAGTCGTGCGGTTCTTCGGCAAGTACGTCGGCACGGTGCGCCGTACCGGTCTCGGCTGGATCCTGCCCCTCAGCGACCGGCGGAACGTGAGCATCCGGGTGAGGAACTTCGAGACGAACCACCTGAAGGTCAACGACGCCGACGGCAATCCCGTCGAGATCGCCTCGATCGTCGTCTGGCAGGTCGGCGACACCTCGCGTGCGTTGTACGCAGTCGACGACTACCTCAACTTCGTACGGGTGCAGGCTGAGTCAGCCCTGCGGCACGTCGCGACGACGCGTCCATACGACGACCCCACGGACAAGGGCCTCTCCTTGCGCGGCTCGACCGACATCGTCGCCGGCGAACTGGCGAAAGAGATGGCTCAGCGCGTCGCCATTGCCGGAGTGGAGATCATCGAGGTCCGCATCAGCCATCTCGCCTACTCGCCGGAGATCGCCCAAGCGATGCTGCGCCGCCAGCAGGCCAACGCCGTCGTTGCCGCTCGTTCTCGTATCGTCGACGGTGCGGTCGGGATGGTCGAGATGGCGCTCGATCGGCTGAGTGAGCGCAACATCGTCGAACTGGACGAGGAGCGCAAAGCGGCCATGGTGAGCAACCTCCTGGTCGTGTTGTGCGGTGACCAGCCGGCTGCGCCTGTGGTCAACACCGGCACCCTCTACTCGTGATCCGTGAATGACCGCAAGCAAGTACTGCTGCGAATTGACCCAGCCGTCCAGGATGCACTGGCGCAATGGGCGGCCGCCGAGTTCCGCAGCCTGAACGCACACATCGAGATGCTGCTGAGGCGTGCTCTCCACGACGCCGGGCGAATGCCGAAAAAGGCAGGCCCGTTACCCAAGCGGGGTCGCCCGCCGAACGACTAGCCGACTTGCGTGTGACGAGTGGGCTGTCGTCTGGCCGGAGAGAGGAACAGTCCCGCGAGAAGGTGTTCGCCGGTAGCTCCGGCGTTGCTCGATCGAGTCCACGGCGAAGTCGTTACCCTTCATTGATGCCCGTGTCGACTGAGCTCACCAAGCGCCGGGTCCTCGTCATCATCGGCGCGCTGATGATGGGCATGTTCCTGGCGGCCCTCGATCAGACGGTCGTGTCGACGGCCTTGCCGACGATCGTCGGCGACCTGCACGGCGGCTCTCACCTGACGTGGGTGATCACCGCATACTTGTTGTCCTCGACGGTCTCGACACCGCTGTGGGGAAAGCTCGGCGACCTCTACGGGCGCAAGGGTTTCTTCCAGGCGGCCATCGTGATCTTCCTGATCGGCTCCATCCTGTCGGGGCTCAGTCACTCGATGCTGGAGCTGATCGTGTTCCGCTCGCTCCAGGGCCTCGGCGGGGGAGGGCTGATGGTCGGCGCCCAGACGATCGTCGGCGACATCGTCTCGCCTCGGGACCGCGGACGCTACATGGGTCTGTTCATGGCCATGTTCGGCGTGACGACCGTCATCGGACCCCTCATCGGGGGGCTCTTCGTCGAGTACGCCTCGTGGCGCTGGATCTTCTACATCAACGTGCCGATCGGCGTGCTGGCGCTCTTCGTCACGGGAACGGCGCTGCCAAGCGCCCTCAGCCGGGTGAGCAGAGTCATCGACTATCTGGGCACGGCCCTGCTCGCCGGATCGGCCACCGCGCTGGTGCTGTTCCTCAGCCTCGGCGGGACGACGTATCCATGGGGCTCCCCGGCGATGGTCGGGCTAGCCGTCGCAGGCGGCTTCCTGGCAGTGCTCTTCGTGCTGGCCGAGCGACGGGCAAGTGAGCCCGTGATCCCGCTCCATCTCTTCACGAACAAGGTCTTCACTTCCACGAGTGCGATCGGCTTCGTGGTGGGTTTCGCCATGTTCGGCGCGATGTCGTTCCTGCCGCTCTTCTTCCAGATCGTGAAAGGGACCAGCCCGACGGAGTCCGGCCTGCGACTGTTCCCGATGATGGGAGGGCTTCTCGTGGCTTCGATCGGCTCGGGCCAGATCGTGAGCCGGTGGGGCCGTTACAAAGTGTTCCCGGTCATCGGAACCGCCTTCATCACGGTGGGCTTGTACCTCATGTCGCGCATCGGCGTGACCACCGGCGAGTGGACGATCGCGAGTTTCATGGTCGTGTTCGGCCTCGGGCTCGGGCTCGTGATGCAGGTACTCGTCGTGGCGGTGCAGAACGCAGTTTCCTACGAGGAGCTGGGCACCGCCACCTCCAGCGTCACGTTCTTCCGGATGATCGGCGGCTCATTCGGCACGGCCGTGTTCGGCGCCATCTTCGCCAACGTGCTCACGGGCAACCTCCTCCGGTATCTGCACGGGATCGCCCTCCCGCCGAATCTCGGCGCCCAGATCGACAACCCGGCGCTCATCGCTCACGCCAGTCCTGCAGTGCACCTGGGTATCTCCGAGGCGATCGCTCACTCGGTCGACAAAGTGTTCCTGATCGGAGTGCCCATTGCGTTCGTGTCGTTCGTGCTGAGCTGGCTGTTGCCCGAAGTCGAACTGCGCAAGTCGGTCCGCGCCGTCGACGCCGGGGAGGGTTTGGCCGTGCAGGAGCCACGCTCGTCCCTCGAGCAGATCCAGCTCAACGTGGAACGCATCACGAGACACGAGAACCGAGGCGAGCTGTACCGCGGTTTGGCGGCGCGGGCAGGACTGTCCCTGTCGCCAAAGGCCGTCTGGCTGTTGTATCGCGTGGCCGATCATCCGGACTGCTCGGTCGACGAAGTCGCCCGCCGCGTGAAGGCCGACGAGGCGATCATCGAGCCTGGGCTGCAGGATCTGATCACAGCCGGGTTCCTCTCGAGCCACACGCGACCTGATGGCCCTCGTGGGTTGCACCTCACCGCCTCGGGCCTGGAGGCCGTCGACCAACTGACGGCAGCACGCCGGTCTGGTCTGACGGAGCTCCTCGATGGCTGGGACGTCGGCGCGCACCCGGAGGTCGCCGCCATGGTGAGCCAGCTCGCCACAGCACTGCTGGCCGATGACGACAAGATGCTCGCCGACGCCCGGCCGGTCTCGTCGCCGACGGCCTGAAACCCTCATCTGCCTGCGGTTTCCCGCCGCCCTCCGGTATCGCCGAGGGTGGGTGGCCCGACGCGGGTTGAGCTCTTCACCGACGCAGCTTGCGTTGCGAGACGCCGCTCGGCAGCATCGCGTCAGGCGTTAAGTCGCTCTTTCCATAAAGTTGACAAAAGACATCGGATTAATGTAAACAGGGTCGACCTAGTCGCGCTCGCGCGCTGGGCGCTCATCAGGAGTAACCACCAAGCAGGGAAAGGACACCTGTGAAACCAAGAACAGGATTGAGGTTCGGTCTGGTTGCGTTGACCGCAATCGGGCTGACCTTCGTCGGAGCCACGGCGGCCCGGGCGGACTATGCGCCGCAACCGAGTGACATCGTCGGCGTCGGCGGCGATACGCCGCAGTACGCCCTGTCGTTCGTGGCGGACGGCGACTACAACGGAGACGCCGGATTCAATGCCGCCGGCGCGTTCAACCGTCTCGTCGTGATCGACGCCACGGCCGACGCCAACGGCCGCTCGGCCTACACCAACAGCGTCACCACCGGAGTGCCGTCCGTGGCCCTCAACCCCACCGACGTCCTGCGAGCCGGCACCTACCCGGTGCAGCGGGTGAGCAGCAGCGGCGCAGGGATCACAGCCCTGCTGGCCGACACGGCCTCGCCGGAGGTCATCAACTTCATCTTCAGCGCGAGCTTGCCGACGCCGGCCCAGCAGACCACCGCGGGGAACAACGGCTGGGGCTACCTGCACGTCGTAGAGATCGGCACGGACGCGGTCCAGATCGCCGTTGCGAACACCACGAACGCCCCGGCGGGTGGCCTGTCGCCGGCGGAGCTTCTCGGCATCTACACGGGCCACTACACGACGTGGAACGCGCTGCCCGGTAACTCCGGAGGCTCGTCGGACACGATCATCCCGCTCATCCCGCCGTCGAGCTCATCGATCTACAAGACGTTGATCGCCGACCTGACGACCGCCAACGGAAATGTCGCCCCGGTGCTGTCGGCGAGCGTGAAGACCGTCGAGCAGAACGACCCGACCGCCGTGACGGGAGCAGCCAACCCGGCAGACGCCATCGTGCCGTTCTCGGCCGGCCGCCTGGCGCTGTGGAACGACGGCTACTTCCACAACCCGGCGACGCCGTTCCCGGGCAGCACGTCACCGCTCAACCCGGGCGTCAAGCTGCTCAGCGGCACGGCGCCTGACGGAGCCGCCGCCTACAGCAGCGCGATCACCGACTACGTGATCTTCCGGCAGAGTGACGCCGGCTTGTCGACCCCGATGGAGCCAGGCGGTTCGCGTAACTGGGTGCAGACCCTGTTCTCCAACCCGAGCGCGCCGACGAGCCCGTTCGTGGCGAAGTCAGCAGGCAAGGCCCTCATTGCCTCCTCCGGCGTGACGCCGAACTACCAAGACCTGGGCGACGTCTCGTCCTAGACGCCTCGTCCGGCCTGCCGGCCGGAACCCGGGCTGGGTGGTGCTGTGAAGGACCCCACCCAGCCCGGCGTGGCCCGGCCGGTATGGCCGACCCGTCGTGTGACACGACGAGTGCCCTCAGCAAACCTCGAGAAAAGGACTGGAACAGACCACATGAAGAATCTAATCAAGTCCGTCGCGGCCGTGGCCGTGGCGACAACTGTCACCGCAGCGCTCGCTGTCGGTTGGGCGGGCACGGCCTTGGCGGCCGGCAACCCACCCTGGGAGCCGATCGGCAACCCGCCGGAGGCGGGCGCCCTCACGTTCTACAACTCCGCCGGCCAAGTGATCACGGGCGGTAGCATCAACGACTCGCCGCTGGCGGCCTACGTGCAGGGCTCGGCCACGGTTCGCTCCGGCGACACCAAGGCCACGTTGTTCGGCTTCCTGCCGGTGAACGGGCAGGCTCCCGGCCTGTGGAGCGGTGAGCAGCTCAGCGCCTCCACGACGTACCCGAACACCTCGGCTCCGACCGCGTTGGCCTCGTCGGCGTTGCCGCTCGTGACCGGCGCCAGCGGTGACGAGACGGTCGCAACGTTGGAAGCAGACTTCCCCAACCTCGATACCTCGAGCGACGGCTACGCCGGCATCTACGTGCTCCGTCTTTACACCTCGGCAACGGGCAAGCCAGCCGGAACGAGCTACGACTCTGCCGACATCCAGATCAGCGGCAACTCGTGGTCCGTCGTCTACCCGGCGCCCTCGCTCATCGCCACGGCGACGACGCTGTCGACGACTCCGGCCAGCCCACAGGTGGCAGGAACGTCGGTCCAGCTGAATGCGACCGTCAGCCCAGCCGTCTCCGGCACGGTGCAGTTCGAGGTCGGCACGACCGCCATCGGCACCCCAGTGACGGTCGCCTCGGGCGCGGCGTCCATCTCGACGACGACGTTGCCGGTCGGTGCGGACAACCTGTCTGCCGTCTTCACTCCGTCGACGGGCTCCGCCTACGCCGGCTCGACCGGAACGGCACAGTTCACGGTCACGTCGGCACCGGCGACCGGCACGACGACGGCGCTCGGGGTCAACCCTGCCACGGCTGCCGCCGACACCCCCGTCTCCATCACCGCCACGGTGACCCAGACGAGCAACAACAGCCCTCTCGGTACCGGCACCGGCGAGGTGAAATTCTACGACGACGGGACCGACTCGAGCGGGGACATCACCGGTAGCAGCGCGTTGCTCGGCACGGTGAACCTCGCTTCGGGCGGCACGGCCAACCTGTCCTACACCTCCTTCGCCGTTGGTCCGCACAACCTCGTGGCGGAATTCGTCCCGGCGAACCCGTCCACGTATGCCACCTCGACGTCGCCGGCCGTGCTGTTCACGGCCACGACCCCGACGACGGCACCAGACGCGCAGACCGTGAACGTCAACATCCCGGCGGGCACGTTGACCATCACGACGCCGTACACCCCGACGAACCCGTTCCAGCTGGGTACCGCCGTGCTGAACCCGGCGAGCTCCAGCTTCAGCGCGAGCGCTCCGTTCGGCAACGCCGCCAACCCGAACAACGGTGTCACCATCACCGACACCCGGGCCGGCGACCTACCGTGGACGGCATCGGCGACTGTGACGGACTTCACCGACAGCTCCAACGACGTCATCAACGGCCAGAACCTGACCTTCACGGGCGTCACCCCGGTCTACATCGCCGGCAACGCCCTCCAGACCGGAGATGTCGTCACGACCAACGTGACGAACACTGCTGTCTACGGTCCGACGGCCACGGGCAGTGACGGACTGAAGGGTGGACCTCACGAGTTCGCCACGGCTGCGGCAGGCACCGGATCGGTCTACATCGACGGCCTGCTCACCTTGACGGCACCGACGTCCACCCCGGCAGGGCTGTACACGGCCACGCTGACGTTCACCATCATCTAGGGCCGGCGAAGTTATCTAACGGGCTGGCAAAGGGCCAGCATCCTCAAGCCCTGCTCTCCAGAGACGGAGGGTTCGGCTCTCCACGGGAGGAGCGGGTGACCGACAAAGATCGGCCGCCCGCTCCTCCTGGCATCAAAGCCATGAAAATGATAGATTTACGCTAGACCGTAGAGACTCTCGATCAAACGGACCCGACCCATGACCACGATCTCCACCAACCCCGTATCTCGATCGGGGCGTGGTGGCAATCGAAGAGGACGACTGCGGCTCGGCGTGATCGCTGGCTTCCTCGTCGCTCTGCTCGCCTGGGGCGCGGCGCCCGCTGTTGCCGCTCCTGCGGCGAAGCCATCCGGCCGGATCACTTTCGGCGTGGAACCCGCATCGGCTCGCGCGGCCGATGGCCGTCCGTACTTCTCCTTCGGAGTGTCTGCCGGCGCCGTCCTCTACGACCACGCCGCCGTTGTCAACTATTCCTCCCGGACGCTTTCGTTGCAGCTGTACGCCACGGACGCCATCGAGACCTCAGCGGGGGGTTACGGGCTCTTGCCATCTTCCGTGCGGCCGACCGGGGTCGGAGCCTGGGTCAGCTTCCCGCCCCGATTCGCGAACCTGCAGGTGCCGCCGGCTTCGCCCACAGGTCCCGGCGAGGTCGTCGTCCCGCTCACTGTTCGCATCCCTGACAACGCAACGCCGGGTGACCACGCCGGCGGCATTGTGGCCTCCCTGCGGACGGTCGGCACGAGCAAAGGTCAGAAAGTGATCCTGGTCGTGCGCACCGGCACGCGGCTGTTCATCCGGGTGGCCGGCGCGCTCGCGCCGAGGCTTTCGATCTCGGACCTGCATGCGACGTACGCGGGTACGTTGAATCCGATCGGCAAAGGTGAGGTGACGGTCAGCTACGCCGTGAACAACACGGGCAACGTCGACCTTGCCCTGACGCAGCGGGTCGCCGTCTCCGGGCTCGTCTCCGACCACCGCCAGATCGCCCTCGCGAACCTCCCGCTGCTGCTCCCGGGCGCCTCTACCGACGAGCGAGTCGTTGTTGCAGGGGTCTGGCCGCAGTTCCGTCTCCGGGCGACCGTCTCCGCCATCGAGCAGGTGCCGGTGGGGAGCGCCGGCGTACCGTCGTTGGCAACCGTATCGGCGAGCGTCTCGGTGTGGGCCATACCGTGGCCGTTGCTCGCCGTGATCGTCCTCATGCTCATCGCGGTCGTGATGAGCTTCCGGCTCCGGCGCCGCCGGGCGACCCCGCCAGTCGCTCCCGAGCGCGAGCTGGTCAAGGTATGAGGATCGTCGGCCGGGCGACCCGGATCGTCCCCGTAGTCGCATTGGCGATCCTGACGTCGGCCTGCCTCAACTCGGGCGCGATCTCGCATGCCCCGTTCACGGACCCGAATGCCGTCGGGTACATCGGCCTGTGCAACAAGGCAGGGCATCAACTCGAAAGCGGCAACATCAACACGACACCGCTCGCCTGGCGCGCCGTGTCGTCGGAGCCTGCCCGTGCGCCGTACGACAACGCCTGGCGCACGGCCATCCTGATGGCCTACCAACCGCAGCAGGGACTGTCGCCGGGCGAGTGGAGCGGCGCTCAGCTGACGGCATCCTCGCGCTACAGCAGCCCGGCACATCCGATGGCAGCCGCCACCGGCGGTGACGACTCGCTGGCGGACTTCATGGCGGCATACCACCCGATGTGGAACGGGTTCTTACAGCTCCGCATCTACCTCGGGACTCAGGACGCAGAGGCCTACTCCGCCAAGTATCCGGCGCTCGACATCCAGGTGACGGGTGACACGTGGCATGCGGTCGGCGGCGGCTCGGTCAACTGCAATGCCGGCACGGCGGAGTCGCTCGAGACGATCGTGCTTCCGAAGTCGGCGACGACGTCAGCGTTCTCTACGACCACGCAGGGGACGATCCCCCTCCAACAGGAAAGGTCCTTGACCATGCATCTCAGCCTCCGTCGTTCCCTCCGAGCTGGGATGGCGGCGACCGCCGCCGCGTCCCTCGCCGGCAGCGCCGTCTTCGCCGCCGTCGCCTACGTGGCCCCGTCGGCGAGCTCGGCAACCACCGCAGCGGCCGGGCCACCCTGGGGCACGGACCCGAATTCAGTCGGCGCATTGATCTTCTACAACTCGGCAGGAAAGGTCGTGACGAGCGGCAACATCGCGGACTCGCCCATCGCCGCCTACGTCCAAGGCTCGAAGACCATCCGCTCCGGCGACACGAAAGCGACGCTGTTCGGCTACCTGCCGAAGCAGGGCCAGTCGCCCGGCCTGTGGAGCGGCGAGCAGATGAGCGCCTCGACGACGTATCCGCCCACGGCAGGCCCGCTGAAGTCCTCGACCCTGCCGACCGTGAGCGGTGCCTCAGGTGACGAGACCCTGCAGACGTTGGAGGCGGACTTTCCCAACACCGCCCCGTCCAGCTCCCCGTATTACGGCCTGTACGTGCTGCGGCTGCTGACGTCGAAGAAGGACGAAGGCGTGTCGGTCACCTACGACTCGGCCACCATCAAGGTCACCGGCACCACTTGGTCCGTCGTCTTCGTCCAAGCCAAGACCGCGACGGCTCTCTCCGTGTCACCCGCCTCCACCGCGTACCACGGCGCCACCGTCAAACTGTCCGCGACCGTGAGCCCGAAGACGGCGGCCGGTTCCGTGCAGTTCCGCGACGGCTCGAAGACCTTGAAGTCGGTGGCCGTGAAGTCCGGAGCGGCGACGTATTCGACGACGACGTTGCCAGACGGGGTGAACAAGCTGTCCGCCGTCTTCGTCCCGACCGACAGCAGCGCCTACGCAACCTCCACGTCGGTGACGCACAGCCTCAAGGTCATCCCGCATGCGACGGTCACCTCGCTCAAAGCGTCCAAGACCACGATCAAGAAGGGTCAGAAGGTCACGTTGACGGCAACGGAGACGCCGGCGGTCGCAGGCTCGATCGCGTTCTACGACGGCAAGAAGAAGCTGGGCACCGTCAAGGTCTCAAAGGGCGTCGCGACGTACTCCACGACGAAGCTGGCCGTCGGGACGCACTCCATCAGGGCGGTCTTCACACCGTCGGTGGCGGCGAACGACTCGGCGTCGACCTCGGCGATCGTGAAGATCAGGGTCACTGCATGAGCATCGCCCTCGACGACGCCGTCGCTCGACCGACCTTCTCGAGCCCAAGTGGCCGGCGGTCGCTCCGTCGCGCTCCGTCGCCCGGGGCCGAATCCGTCGGAGAGGGTGCCAGCATCAAGGCCGTCGAGGTCTCGGCGTGGTTCAGTGGCGTGCGGGTGCTCGACGACGTGTCGCTGTCGATGTCACCGGGGACCGTCACGGCGCTCATCGGGCCATCTGGTTGTGGGAAGTCGACGTTCCTCAGGATCCTGAACCGGATGCACGAGTCCGTGCGCGGCGCCGAGCTCGCCGGCGAGGTGTACCTCAATGGCGAGGACATCTACGAACCCGGCGTGCGTGTCACCGATATCCGGCGCCGGGTCGGCATGGTGTTCCAGAAGCCGAACCCGTTCCCAGCCATGTCGATCGCCGACAACGTCACGGCGGGTCTCAGGTTGACGAACGTCAAGATCAGTCGTGGGGATCGCATCGAGCTCGTGGAGAGCTGCCTGCGGCGAGCCGGGCTGTGGGCCGAGGTCAAGGACCGGCTCGGCCGTCCCGGCGGCGACCTGTCCGGTGGTCAGCAGCAGCGCCTCTGCATTGCCCGCGCGCTGGCCGTCGGGCCGCAAGTGTTGCTGATGGACGAGCCGTGCTCGGCTCTCGACCCGACATCGACGCGCTGGGTCGAAGAGACGATCGCCGAGCTCCGTTCGGAGGTGACGGTGGTGATCGTGACCCACAACATGCAACAGGCCGTCCGGGTGTCCCAATACGCGGCGTTCTTCCTTGCCGAGCAAGGCTCTCCGGGCGGCATCATCGAGCGCGGCCCGACCGAGCAGCTGTTCAACAACCCGCACGACCCGCGCACGGCGGACTACGTAAGCGGGCGGTTTGGATGACCGTCGCGAGCGGCGCCCCTCCGCAGTCCCTGCGGACCTCGCGGGTGCCGCGACGGCTGTCGCCAGGCAAGGCCGCCTCCGACCGGATCTTCCACGGCACGGCCACCACCATCGGCATGTCCGTGCTCGCGATCACCGGCGCCATCGGCGTCTTCCTCGGCTACCAGTCGATCCCGACGCTGCACCACTACGGATTGAGGTTCTTCACACAGACCCAGTGGCAACCCGAGCTCAACAAGATCGGCATCGCCGCGGTGCTGGTCGGGACCGTCGAGGTCGCCCTGATCGCCATGGTCGTGAGCTTCCCGTTGGCGGTGATGTTCGCGTTGTTCATCACCGACTACGCCCCCAAGCGGATCAAGGCCTGGCTCGTGTCGGCCGTCGACCTCATGGCGGCCGTGCCGAGCATCATCTATGGCCTGTGGGGTTTCTTCCTCCTCCAGCCGCACGCCATCGAGCTCGCCCGGTGGCTGAGCCAGCACTTCGCATGGATTCCGCTGTTCAAGGTAAACACTGACCCGAACGCGGCGGTGTGGCAGCAGTCGCGCTATACGAGCTCGGCATTCATCGCCGGCCTGGCGGTGTCCATGATGGCTATTCCGCTCGCCTGTGCCGTCATGCGAGCGGTCTTCGATCAGGCGCCCCGCGGTGAGCGCGAGGCAGCCATGGCTCTCGGCGGAACACGCTTCGGTGTCGCCAGGATCGTCGTGTTGCCGTTTGCGAGGGGGGGCATCATCGGAGGGACGATGCTGGCGCTCGGTCGCGCCCTCGGCGAGACCGCCGCCGTCCTCATCATCATCTCGCCTGCCTATGAGATCAAGGCCCGCATCCTCGAGGCCGGCACCCAGACGATCTCGGCGCTCATCGCCGCCAACTTCGGCAACGCGACGAAGTCCCAGCTCTCGGCACTGCTGACCGCCGGCTTCGTGCTGTTCGTGATCACCCTTGTGGTGAACACGACCGCCGCCCTCTTCGTCCGCCGCAGCCGTAGCGGCGCCTCCACGGAGATTTGACGATGACGAACCTCCACGCGATCCCGGAAGCCGCCTCGGCTGCGCCCGAGCCGGCCAAGCGCATGCCGCGCAAGCTGCGTGTGTTCACAGCCGACGACTGGTTCTCGCTCGGCGGCGCAGTCGTGGCGGCGTTCGCGCTCGTCGAGGTCGGCTACGAGCACCTGCTCGACGGCAGCGGGACGCTCGGGTTCCTCGTGTGCTGGTACGTCGTGTTCGCCGTCCTCTACGGCGGCATCGTGCGACTCTCGAACCCCCGTCACGTCGTCCTCGAGCGGCTCGTCGCGGTGACGCTGTACGTCGCCGCCGCCGTCGTGGTCTTCGCTCTCGGAACGACGGTGGTCTACACGTTCGCCAAGGGCTGGAGTGCCCTCGTCCACACGAATTTCTTCACTCACGACATGTCGGGCGTTGCGCCGACGGCGGCGCTGAACCAAGGCGGCATCCTGCATGCCATCGTCGGCACGGCGATCGAGGTCGGAATCGCCGTCGCCGTGTCGCTGCCGCTCGGCATCGGAACGGCCGTCTACATGTCGGAGGTGGGAGGGCGCGGGTCCCGAGCCGTTCGCACGGTGGTGGAGGCGATGACCGCTCTGCCGGAAATCCTGGCGGGACTGTTCGTCTACGTGACCCTCATCGTCGGCTTCGGGCTGCCGAAATCGGGCCTCGCAGCCTCGGCCGCCATGTCCGTGACGATGGTGCCGATCATCGCGCGAGCCTCTGAGGTGGCGCTTCGTGTCGTGCCGAACGGGCTGCGGGAGGCCAGCAACGCCCTCGGTGCTTCCCATTGGAAGACCGTTCGCACGATCGTTCTGCCGACGGCACGGCCAGGGCTCGCAACCGCCGTCATTCTCGCCACCGCTCGAGGTATCGGTGAGACCGCTGTAGTCCTCATCACGTCGGGAGCCTCGAGCTTCCTGACATTCAACCCGACGCAGAACCCGATGAACTCCCTTCCCCTGTACATCTATACGGCCTATATCACTGGAGAGCCAACCGCCATCGACCGAGCCTTCGGGGCCGCCAGCGTGCTGCTGGCGATGGTGCTGGTGCTCTTCGTGACGACCCGGCTGTTGTCTCGCGACAAGGCGGCATCACGATGAAGTTGCGTCAGATGCGTACGTTCGTCCTCCTCGGGCTCGCCACGGCGGCGGGCGTGCTGTTGCTTGCGGGCGAGACGGGAGCTTCGGCGGCGGTCACGACCACGGCCGGAGGAAGCACGGCTCTGATCGAGGGCTCGGGCTCGAGTTGGGCAGCCAACGCAGTCAACCAGTGGGTGGCTGACGTGGCGTCAGAGGGAATCCAGGTCGTCTACACACCTGACGGGGACGCGCAGGGGCGACAAGACTTCGCCACGCGGACCTCGGACTTCTCTGTGACCTCGATCGGGTACCAAGGGATCGATCCGGTAACCGGCGTGAACGACACGTCTCAAGGCCGGCCGTATGCGTACCTCCCCATCGCCGCCGGAGGCACGTCGTTTCCCTACCAGATCCGCTATGACGGTCAGCAGGTGCGCAACTTGAGGCTCTCGGGCGAGACGCTCGTCAAGATCTTCACGAACCAGATCACCAACTGGGACGACCCGGCGATCACGGCGGACAACAACGGCCACGCCCTTCCGTCTCTGCCGATCACGCCCGTCGTCCAAGCAGAGGGCTCCGGTGCCACCGCACAGTTGACCCGGTATTTCGGCACGGAGTTCCCGAGCATCTGGAGCGCGTACTCGGGGTCCTCGGCGATGACCGAGTACTACCCGCGCCAGGGCAATCAGATCGCTCAGAACGGTTCCAATGCGGCGATGAACTACGTCTCGTCGAGCGTCGCGAACGGATCCATCGGCTACGTCGAGTACTCGTACCCGCTCGCCCAGAACTACCCCGTGGTCCTCATGGAGAACGCGGACGGCTACTACACGCTCCCCACCCAGTACAACGTCGCCGTCGCCTTGGAGAAGGCGGTGATCAACATGGACAAGAGCTCACCCGACTACTTGCTCCAGAACCTGAACAACGTCTACACGGATACCGATCCGCGCACCTATCCGCTGTCGTCGTACGTCTACATGATCGAGCCCACCGGCAAGTACCCGAGCCCGGAGACGAAGATCACGACGGCCAAGCGACAGTCGGTAGCGGACTTCAGCTACTACGCCATCTGCCAGGGTCAGCGCGAGATCGGCCCGATCGGGTATTCGCCGCTGCCGGTCAACCTCGTGGAGGCCGCCTTCGGCCAGATCCAGAAGCTCAAAGCTGCCGACCCCGGGATCGACCTCGGCGGGCTCAACATCGGGACGTGCGACAACCCGACGTTCATCGCCGGCCACCCTGACACGAACTACCTCGCGACCATCGCACCGCTGCCGCCTGCCTGTGACAAGTCCGGCGCCGGGCCATGTGCCGCCGGCGTGACCCCGACGGGACCCGGCTCGGGCGGCACGACGACCACCACAACGCCGGGTTCGTCGGGTGGTCCCGGTACCTCAAAGGGCGGCACGAAGGGCCACTCGAAGAAGAAGGCATCGAAAGGTTCTGGTTCCGGCGGTGGGTCGACGGGCGGTAGCGGCAGCACCGGAGGGTCGGGCTCGAACCTCGCAACCGACCCGCAGATCATCTCCTCCACCTTGCCCCCTTACAACGGCTCGGATCTCGCCGCTGAGCTTGCCCCGGTGGCGGCGGTGCTCCTGCTGCTCGCCTTCGTGCTCCCGGCGGTGCTCGCTCATCGGCTGCGGCGCAAACGAGGGGAGGTGGGGCAGTGATGCGACGCATCGGCCTCGTGGCCCTGTGCCTGGCGGCGTCGTTCGC
>JBEKMC010000039.1:0-47653 GCA_050008715.1 Acidimicrobiales bacterium
GAAACCCCCGAACACCACGGTGTGCGGAGCCCCGAGACGGGCGCACGCCAGCATGGTGGCGACCGTCTCGGGGATCATCGGCATGTAGATGGCGACGACGTCGCCGGCTCGAACCCCCAGTTCGACGAGGGCATTCGCCGCCTTGCAGACTTCGCGCTGCAGGTCCGCGTACGTGATCGTGCGAGTGTCGCCGGGCTCGCCCTCCCAGAAGAGTGCCACCTTGTCCCCACGGCCCGCCTCGACGTGCCGATCGACGCAGTTGTAGGAGACGTTCAGCTTGCCTCCGAGGAACCACTTCGCGAACGGCAGCTTCCACTCGAGCACCTCGCCGAACGGCTGCGCCCAGGTCAGTCCCTCGGCCTCCCGCGCCCACCACGACACGGGATCGGCCGCCGCCTCCTCGTAGATCCCGGGCTGTGCATTCGCAGCGGCTGCGAATTGCACCGACGGCGCGAAGTGCCGCGTCTCGTGAAGCAGGGCTGACAGGGCTGACTCAGAGTCGGAATCCGGCATGCGGCTCCCCTTCCACGTGGATGGCCACGATGATCGACGTGCGTACGGGACGAGGCGAAACTCGAGAGTCCTCAGTCTGCCCGAGCGGCCGGCTTCATGCCGAACGGCTTGCCGACGGGTAGGACGGGGACGCCTCGCATGCCGTTGATGACGCCGGCAGCAGAGGCGTACCAGGCGACGACAGCGGTGACGATGCCGATGACACCGCCGATCTTGACGGTCGAGCTGTTGCTGGAGAAGTTGCCGATGAACAGGAAGATCTCAGTGACCTCGAGGGTGAGGAAGACTCCGAACACGGCCACGTTGACCTGCGTGCTCCACAGCAGCATGTAGGTGTTGAAGATGGCGAAGGCGAGGAAGATCCAGCCGAGGTCGTTGTCGAGCATGGCCGCGGTCGTGGCGTGGGGGGCGACGAGCTCGAAGTAGAAGAAGACGCCGATCCAGAATCCGCCGTAGGTCCCGAAGGCGGTGGCGGCAAAGATGTTGTTCCGCTTGAACTCCCACATCCCGGCGAGCAACTGCACCAAGCCGCCGTAGCCGAGGGCGAAGGGTAGGAAGGCCGTCGTGCCGCGCGTCCAGTGGGCGTTGAACGCCGACACGAGGAACGTCGTCAGGGCGAACGCCGCCAGTCCGAGCGGGCCCGGATCGGCAACGGGAGGAAGCGTCGTGACGCTCGTCTCGTTCGGTTGGATGCTCAATGTCTCATGCCTCCTTGTCGAGGGAGGGCGCGACATCGCGTGGCATCGGCCCCCCCGGCCTGAATCGCCATCTCGCGTGACCACTATGCAGGCAGGGACATGCGACGGCAATGCCGAAATCCCTTCTTGCGATCTCTGGTCGGTTTGGAGCGCCGAATGGTCGTCTTCGAGCGCCGAACGGTTGTGGCGATCCGCTGCCACAGAGTCCGACGAATGGCCAAGGAGCAATCAGGGCGCCTCGCCGCTACTCTCGGCGGGTACCGGGGGGATGCCGATGCGTGAAATAACGTTGTGGGCTGCATTGGCAGTGGTGGCGGTGGGCCTGCTCCTTGCGCTGACGATCGCCCGGCGAGCACGGCGTCACCTCGGGACGACATCTCAGCGAGCCGTCTACGACGCCATCCGGACGGCCAACCTGGCGGCGCCGGCGTTGCGGGCCGGGCTCGACCCGGCGAGCGCCGCGAGTGCCGTCGGCCCCTTGCGGAGGCTGCTCGGCACCCGAGCGGTCGTGTTGGCCGATCTCGAGCGGGTACTCGCATTCGAGGGCGCCGACGAGACCCACGCCTGGGCTCTGCAGCCGTATCTCTCCGAGGTCATCCGATCCGGGCGATCGCGGGTCGTGCCGTTCGCCGAGCTCGACCTGTCGTGCCCGGTCACGTGCCCGTTGCAGATTGCCGTCGTCGTCCCGCTCGAAGTCGACGGGACGGCGGTCGGGGCCCTTGCCGGGATCGACGGCTCGGCGGAGGCCGCCCTGTTGCGCACCGCCGCCGAGGTGGCGAGCTTCGTGTCCACGCAGCTCGGTCTCGCCGAGCTCGCTGCCGCCAAGCGGCGCGCCGAGCAGGCCGAGCTGAGGTTCCTGCGGGCGCAAATCTCCCCCCACTTCATCTACAACGCCCTCACTGCGATCGAATCGTTCGTCAGGTCCGATCCCGATCGTGCGCGCGATCTCTTGGTGGACTTCGCCGAGTTCATCCGCTACAGCTTCCGCAGCTATGGGCAGTTCGCCACGCTGGCGGACGAGCTGCGGCTGACCGACACCTACCTCGACCTCGAGCGCGCACGTTTCGGCGACCGTCTCCAAGTGTCGCTGAGGGTGGCACCGGAGACGTTGAGCGTCGTCGTACCCTCGCTGACGTTGCAGCCGCTTGTCGAGAATGCCGTCCGCCACGGTCTCGAAGGCTCAGGCGGGACTGGTCATCTGGACATTCGGATCGAAGACGCCGAGAACCAAGCCCTCATCAGTGTCGAGGACGACGGGGCCGGCATCGATCCCGCCTATCTCCGTCGCGTGCTGGCCGGGCAAGGCGGATCCGGAGGTGTCGCCTTGCGCAACGTCGACGAGCGGTTGAGAACGGTCTTCGGCAGCGACCACGCCCTCACCATCGAGACCGGCATCGGAGCCGGCACCAAAGTCAGCTTCCGCGTTCCCAAGTACCACGCCGGCGTCCGCGTATGAGCAAGCTCTCCGTGCTTGCCGTGGACGACGAGACACCTGCCCTCGAGGAGCTCCGCTACCTCCTGGCACAGGATCCACGAGTGGGCATCGTGCGGACGGCCACCGATGCGCCGGAGGCTCTGCGGCAGCTCCGCGAACATCACGTCGACATCGTCATGCTCGACATCCGCATGCCGGGGCTCACCGGCATGGATCTCGCACGGACGTTTCAACAGTTCGCAGCGCCGCCGGCAATCGTGTTCGTGACCGCCTTCGAGGAGTACGCCCGGGAGGCGTTCGAAGTTGACGCCGTCGACTACCTCCTCAAGCCGCCCACACTGGAACGACTCGAGCACGCCCTCTCCAAAGCGACCCATAGGGAGGATCATCCGGACAGCCCCTCCGACCCCCTCGAGCTGATCCCGATCGAGGTTGGTCGCCGCACCCGGCTGTTGCGCCGGGACGAGGTCCTCTTCGCCGAGGCCGCCGGCGACTACGTGAGGCTGCACACCTTGAAGGACGCCGTCCTGTTGCGCGTGCCCCTCTCCGTCTTGGAGGAGCGGTGGGTCGGAGCCGGCTTCTGCCGGATCCACCGGAGCTACCTGGTCGCCCTCGGCGCCGTCACGGAGCTACGGACGGAACGCAACCAGATGGTGCTCATGATCGGCGACACCGAGCTCCCCGTGAGTCGACGGCACATCCGCGACCTGCGGGACCGGCTCGTTCGGGCGCACGGAGGAGCGCCCCGCCGTGAACGACCACGCTGAGCACGCCGGTCGGGAGGTCGTGAGGGCACCCGACCGCAGCGCCGGAGGAATCCGCCCGTCCCCGCAGGTGGCAGACCTCTACGAACCGGGAAGTTACGGGCGCGTCCTCCTCTCGTCGCTCGTCCGGGCACAGCTCGGTCTTGCCGTCGCCGTGCTCGCGCCGCTTGCCGCCACCGTGATCGCCATCCCGCTGCTCGCCACGCTCTGGCCGCACCTCGTTCGCCTGCGGGTCCTCGGGCTGCCACTGTTCTTGTTGATCCTCGGCCTCGGCGTGTACCCGCCGCTCGTCCTCGCCGGCTGGTGGTACGTGCGCAGAGCCGAGGCGCTCGAGCGGTCCTTCACCGAGCTCATGGCGGAGCAGCGAGATGAGTGACCTTCTCGCCCTCGGCAGCATCGGCGCGGTGACCGTCGGCACGGTCGTGGTGGGCGCTCGGGGGGTTCGCACGTCCCGCACGCCGGCCGACTTCCTCGTCGCCGCCCGGCAGGTCCGCCCGCGACTGAACGCCGCCGCCATCTCGGGCGAGTACCTCTCGGCCGCATCGTTCCTCGGATTGGCCGGGCTTGCCCTGAGCGACGGCGTCGGGGCGCTCTGGTATGGCGTCGGTTACGCCACGGGCTACCTCATCCTCCTCGTGACCGTGGCGGCGCCGCTGCGTCGTTTCGGTGCGTACACGATCCCGGACTTCGCCGAAGGGCGACTGCAATCACGAACCGTCCGCCGGACCGCCACCGTGTTGCTCGCGGTGATCTGCACCTTCTACCTCCTTCCTCAGCTGCAGGCGGCCGGCCTCACGCTGCACTCACTCGTCGGCCTGCCGGCGTGGGTCGGGGTCGTCAGCCTCGGCGTCGTCGTCACTGCGAACATCGCGGCCGGAGGAATGAAGGGGATCACGTTGGTGCAGGCCGTGCAGTACTGGCTCAAGCTCGTCGCCATCGCGCTGCCGGCGGTGATTCTCGTCGTGCTCGTGCGAGGCGCGCCGCTGTCGTCGCTCACGTCCGACAACCTCGCGACGTTCCCCCATGCGACGTCGGTTCGCTTCGTCGCGGCGGAGAACCTGCGGGTCGTCACGGCGGTGAACGTCGCCGGCGAGGGCACCGTCGGCGGCCACCTTGTACATGGCGACCTGCGGCTGGCGCCGGGTTACCACGAGATCGCCTCCGGAACCGTGCTGCGCTTTCCTGCCGGCAGCACGGTGCCCACGGTCAGCAACCTCGCGCCGCTGACGAACGCCGAGTGGTCGTCGCCCTTCATCAGGCTCGGTGGGAAACCGATCCATCCCCTCGCAGCCACCTACGGGGTGATCCTGGCAACGTTCCTCGGAACGCTCGGTCTCCCCCACATCCTCGTCCGCTTCTACACCAACCCCGACGGACGCGGGGCTCGCCGTACGGCTGCTCTCGTGCTCCTCCTGCTCGGGTGCTTCTACGTGTTCCCCGCCGTCTTCGCCACGCTCGGACGTCTCGATGCCCCTGGGCTGTATGTCTCCGGCAACACGGACTCGCTCGTGCTCGTGCTGCCGAAGCTGGCCGAAGCTGGAATAACAGGCCGCCTATTGGCCGCCCTGACGGCCGCCGGGGCGTTCGCCGCCTTCCTCTCCACCTCGTCCGGCCTGCTCATCACGCTCGGTGGCGCCATCGCCCACGACATCTTCAGCGGCACCGTGCACGCATTTCGTTCCGCCTGCCTTGCAGCGGGCTGCGCCGTGACGGTCATCGCACTCGTGGTTCGCTCCTTCCCGATCAGTGTCCTCGTCGGATGGGCGTTCACCATCGCCGCATCCTCGTTCTGCCCGTTGCTCTTGCTGGGCATCTGGTGGCCCCGCCTCACGCGGACCGGCGCCATGGCGGGCCTGGCACTCGGGGGTGCCGCCAGCACCGGAGCCATCGTGGCGACCATCGCCGGCGCGGGCGAGACCGGTTGGCCCGCCCTCTTGCTGCAAGAACCTGCCATCTGGACGGTACCGGTGGCATTTCTCACGATGGTGACGGTCTCGCTGTTCTCGCGGCGATCGATGCCCCCCGAGGTCGACCGGATGATGCGTGCGCTCCACCTCCCCGAGCCACTGCGGCACGGAGGACGAGACGGCCGCCCCGACGCCCGACCGTCGGCACGGGAGCGGCTCGGGTCCGCATAGGCGCGGCGTGCACCGACAGGCCCACTGCTACAGTTCCCGCCCGATGGACGGGCGATCGAGTGTCTTCCTTGTCTGATCTCGATCCCCCCGGCGGCCAGGAATCGGCAGCCGGAGGCGTCACCACTGCATCCGCCGGGGGCGCCTCCGGACCGCGACATCGACGCTCCGGGGGATGGTCCTCGAACGGCCGGTTCACCGTTGTCGTAACGCTCGGCTTCCTCGTGTTGTTCGGCGCCATCGCCCTGTACAGGGTGCATGAGATCGGCAAGCCGATCACCTTCGACTCGGGCAACTACGAGTACTACAGCGGCTTCGGCCTGCTCCACGGGTTCGGGAGCGCCATCGCGCTGCCGGGCCAGCTCGAGAACTATCTCGACGCTCAGCTCAACGTCATCTACTACCTGATGATCTCCCACCTGTCGCCCCGGTGGTTCGTGTCCACGTTGGCCGTGCTGCAGTCGTTGCCCGTGAGCCTGCTGGCCGTGTTCGTGTACTTCGTCGGGCGATCGGTCACGAGCTCGAAGGTGGGGCCTGTCTTCGCCGGCCTCGTCGCCGGCGCGGCCGCCTTCGTCGCTCCGCTGCACATCGCCGAGACCGGCCAGACCTCGAGCGACGTTCTCCTCGGCACCTTGCTGTTCGCGGGGGCGGCGCTCCTCTATCAAATCGTGATGGCGAACGGCGGCGGGCGCGCCTTCTACGTCAAGGCGGCAATCGCCGGCGTCCTTTTAGGGCTTGCCGGAGAGCTCAAGGCGACTGAAGCGGCCTTCAGCACCTCCATCTTCATCGGATTCTGCGTAGCGCTGCTGCTGGCGCGCCGGCGATCGGGCTGGCCTTTTCGGCGATGCCTCATGTTGGGCGTCGCCGTGGCCGTGCCGGCGGCCGTCGTCGGTCTGGCGCTCTATCTTCCAGAAGCGATCCTGCTCTGGGATCGCTACAGGGATCCGTTCTTCCCGTTCCTGAACGGATTCTTCAAGGCGCCCTACCTGCAGCACGGCAGCTTCGATCCGGGATACGCCGCCCACACCGCCGGCAGCTTGTGGCGCCACTTCACTCGCCTGCTCGTCGGCGGCGATCGGGGCAAGAACACGAACGGGCTGTATCTCGCACCATTGCGCTCGACCGCCTTGTTCTTCGCCATTGCGATCGTCACCGTCATGCTCGTGGTCGACCTCGTCAAGCGTGACAAGCCAGAAGCAGTGTTCCTCGAAATCTCTTTTCTCGCCGGCTTCCTGCTCTGGGCGACGCTGTTCGGCTTCTACCGATACCTTGCTCCGCTGGAGATGGCCGCCGGGGCGGTCGTGATCATGCTCGTCTTCATCCACCACCTGCACCGCCCTGTCGTTCTCCTCGTCATCGCCGTTGCCCTCGCACTGGCAGTTCCTTCTTCGATCTACGCCGGAATCGGCGCTCGGGAGAGTTTCGGCACGTCGTACTTCGGTGTCTCCGCCGGTGAGTTCCACAGCTTGAGCGGCGACGGCGTCGTGTTCGCGGGGGACGCGCCGCTTGCGTTCCTCGTGCCCGACTTGCCGGCGAACATCGAGCTGGTCCATACCAGTGGCGGCAGCCTCAACGAGGTGATGAGCGCAGCGTGGTGGACACATGTGAAGGCCGTCGTGCAACAGAACTCCAGGTCTCGATGGGTGGTGTTCTTTGGCGGCACCAACAAGCGCCTGAGGGGAGAACTGCGCCTGATCGGTTTTCCTGGTGGCTACGGATCTTGTCACAACATCGCGACAGCAGAAGACAGCATTCGTCCGATCCAAGAATGTCAAGTCGCTCTGCCCCCTGGGCTGACCGGTTGAGCGGACGCTGCCGGCGCCGAGCGCGTGCGTTGCCGTCGCTTGCTCCACTAGATTGCAAGGCGCAACCGTTCGTCACGGCAGAGTTGGGCAGCTCGGTCAGGTCCGCATCACAAGACGACATACGGCGATCGGTGTCTCGAGGAGAGAGAGCACATGCAAAGCGGTAACTCCGCGCTACGGATCGGGATCGTGGTGGTGGCTTACAACGCCGAGCCCACCCTCCTCAAGACCCTGGATCGGATCCCGGTCGACTTCCGTCCGCGCATTGCCGAGATTCTCATCTCGGACGACGCCAGCCACGACGACACATACCAGCTCGGATTGCAATGGGCCACGCGCTCCGACACGCCGAAGACCCACGTGCTTCGCCACACGAAGAACCTCGGCTACGGGGGGAACCAGAAGGCCGCCTACAGCTTGGCCATCGAGCACGGACTCGACGTCGTCGTGCTGCTGCACGGGGACGGTCAATACGCTCCCGAGTGCCTCCCGGACATTGTCGCCCCGTTCGAGGACAGCGACTGTGCGGCTGTCTTCGGCTCTCGCATGATGAGCAAGGGCGCCGCCAAGCTCGGCGGCATGCCGCTGTACAAGCGATGGGGCAACCGCATTCTCACGCGCTTCGAGAACGGCGTGCTCGGTACGAACCTCACCGAGTTCCACTCCGGTTATCGCGCCTACCGCACCGACACCTTGAAGAAGATCCCCTTCGCATCCAACAGCGATGGGTTCGACTTCGACACGCAGATCATCGCCCAGATACTGCATACCGGCGGGCGCATCGTCGAGATACCGATCCCGACGTATTACGGTGACGAGATCTGCTACGTGAACGGGCTGCAGTATGCCCGTGACGTCGTCGTCGACGTCCTCAAATACCGCCTGGCGATACGCGGATTCGGGACCACTGAATGGGTGCCCTCACCCGACGAGTACGCATTCAAGGAAGGGGACGGCTCGTCGCATGCCGTCATCCTCGACATGCTTTCAGGCAGCTTGCCCTCACGCATCTTGGACCTCGGCTGCGCCGGCGGCCTGCTCGCCGAGCAGATGAGGGCGATGGGCCATTTCGTCGTCGGGGTCGACCACAGTGAGGCACCGGGCGTACGCGAGCGAACGGACGCCTTCTTCACCGCAGATCTCGATGCCGGCATCCCCGAAGAAGTAGGAGCCGGCTACGACGTGGTCGTGGCCGGCGATGTCATCGAACATCTGTCGCGACCTGTCGACATCCTGCGCCAGATCACGCGGATCCTCCGTCCCGGTGGCCAGCTGCTCCTGTCCGTGCCGAACTTCTCCCATTGGTACCCGCGCACGAGAGTCGCCCTCGGAGCGTTCGGCTACGACCGGCGCGGCATCCTCGACGACACGCACCTGCGCTTCTTCACGCGGCTCTCCCTCCGCCGCCTTGTTCGCGACGCCGGCTTCGACATCTTGGAGGAGACGGCCACCGGCCTGCCGCTCGGCGCCGTCGTCGACGAGGGCGGCCTGGCCGCGCTCGCCCGGCGAATCGACGGCTTCCTCGTGCGCCTGCGACCGACGCTCTTCGGATACCAGTACGTGCTCCGGCTCACGGCTCACGCCGAGGAGACCTTGCACTCTGGCGACCTGCTCGGCCTCGACGCCGCACCCGTGGAGCCCCCGCTCACGGCACAGGGAACAGGCCGCCGGCCGGCCTGAGGCCGGCCGTTGTCGGTTGCTCCCGCAACCTCGTCAGGGCAGCCCGAAGAGATCCCCGAGACGGTCTCCGAGATCGCGGATCGGGCGGTTGACGACCGGGAAGTCCGGACTGCGGACCCACGTCGTCACATCGGTGATCCGTGACAACCGGGACTGGTTCGAACTGATGCCGTGGCCTTCGATCGACACGTGCATGCCGTCGACGGTGCCGAGGGCGAGCCAGTGCCCGTCGATGTCCAGGCGTTCGAACCTCGCCGGGATCCCGTCGACCCACATCTCGACCGGACTCCAGTCACTCCGCCACGACGACTTCCCTCCTGATCGCAGCTCGACGCGCCGCTCCGTGTCGGCGTGGTCGATCACCCAGCTCACGGAGAGGAAGTTGTTGACGAGCCGTGAGCGGTCGACGTCCATGCCCCGGCGATGGCTCGTCACGAGCAACATGCAGCCATCGGGAGCAGCGTGATGAGCCGTGATCTCGTCGACGACGACCGGGCCGTCCTGCATGCGCAAGCCGAACCGTCCGCGCCTGAACGTGGCACGACACAAGCCGATACGGACGTCGCGGGTACCGTCCCACTCGTCGCCGAGACCGTACACGGGTAGATCGGACGCCATCGTGAGCCGCAGGGTCTGGGTAGCTTCGCGGCGGCGCTCGTGGTCCCGGGCGATGGCGATCCACCACCATCGCGGGGGCCGCAAGACGAGTCTCACGCCACTATTGTGACGCCGATCTCCCGGCATCGTCCCCCTTGCGACGCCAGGGCGGTGAATTCTCCCGCGTCCACCAGCGAACTAATCTTCCTGTGACCGCGGCGTGATGATAAGAAGGGAACCGGTGGAACGCAGGTTGCGCGCTCAGGCTCGCACGCTGTCGAACGACAGGCCTCCGAGACGGAAGTCGCGCGCCCTTGGCGAGGGTGTGGAGGCGACGGCCGGGTTTCCGATCTCTGTGCTGGCCGAGCGGACCGGCACGCTGGTGCCGACGATTCATCACTACCGTCAACTCGGCCTGCTGCCGGAGGCGACGGCGCTCGCGTCCAATCGATTCTTGTACGACGACCGGCACGTCGAGGCGTTGATCCTGATCCGCTTGCTGCGGGATCGTCGCAGCATGTCGCTCGAGGCCATTCGCGAGGCGCTGCCCGAGCTGCTCGCCGTCAGCCACGACGGGCGGTCGCCCGCCGAGACGTGGGACGAGGTCATCGTCCCGTATCTGGAGCGGTCCAACCCCGATCTCGTGCGGGAACGTCTCGTGGTGGTGGCCCGCGAGGCCTTTGCTGAGCGGGGCTATGCACAGGTGAACGTCTCCGACATCTGCCGAGCGGCCACCATCGCCAAAGGTTCCTTCTACCGCTATTTCGACTCGAAGGACGCCATCTTCCTCGCCGCCGCCCGCTCCATGGTCGACGCCGTCGGAGAACAGCTCGACGACCTGCCCGCGAGACTGAACGAGCGGCAGGCGATCGAGAAGCTGCAGAACATGCTCGTCCCGATGGCGCCGCTGCTGCTCGAGGTCGCCATGGGCGAGCTCCGTCACCAGGCCAATGTCGCCGGTGTCGTGGCCGCCATCGCCGCCGGCCTCGCCACCCGTGTCGTCCCTCGCCTCGTGACCCGCGGCCAGCCGGCGGCTCCGGTGGCCCGCCGCGTCGTGGACGCCGCCCTGGCGGGGCTTCTCAGGCCGACCCTGGCGGCTCTTCCGTCCACTCCCGCTTGAGCCTGCCATTCGCTCGCCGGCGGGTGGGGCTCCGCCCTCGGCAAGATGATGGCAGCCCAAGATGATGGCAGCAGAGAGCCAACTTCGTCACAAGCCTTGACGAGCGCGCCCGCCCAGGTATAACAAATGTGGCCAAGTGGTCATCGGGACTATACGAAGGGGCTGGCCGCTCGTGCAGATCGGGTCTGAGTACCCCCTCAACGGAGAATTCGACGAACCAGGCGACGTCGTCGCCCGGGCACGTCATGAGAATTTTCCGGTGGCGTCGCGCCTGTTGCCCCGTGACGCCCGCCAGCAGCTGATGGCCATCTACGGCTTCGCACGGCTGGCCGACGACATCGGTGACGAGGCCCAGGGCGACCGGCTGGCACAGCTCGACTGGCTCGAGGCCGAGCTCGAGCTGGCCTCGTCCGGCCGGGCGTCCCATGCGGTGCTGCGACGTCTCACGCCGGTGCTGCGGCGGCCTGGCAGTGACCTTGCGCCGTATCGATGCCTCATCGAGGCGAACCGCATGGACCAGCGCGTGCGGCGGTACGACACGTTCGAGGACCTCGTGGGGTACTGCATGCTGTCGGCGGCGCCGGTCGGCCGGCTCGTGTTGAGTGTCTTCGGCGCCGCAACGCCGGAGCGCATGGCGTTGTCGGACAACGTCTGCATCGGCTTGCAGCTCGTCGAGCATCTGCAGGATGTGGGCGAGGATGCTCGGGCCGACCGCGTCTACCTGCCACAAGTTGATCTGGACCGTTTCGGATGCACGCCGGGCGACCTCTTGGGCAGCTCCAGCGGGCCCGCCTTGCGCAATCTCGTCGCCATGCAGGCCGAGCGCGCCCTGGGCCTGCTCGTCGCGGGCGGCCCTCTCGCCCGACAGCTGGCGCGTCGGCCGGGGATCGCCGTGGCCGGATTCACCGCCGGCGGGATAGCTGCCGTCGATGCCATCGCACGGGCGGACTACGACGTGCTGTCGAACCTCTGCCGTCCGCGGCCACTGCGACTCGCCGCCCGAATGGTGGGCGTGCTGGCCGGCCCTCGCCGGGCCGAGGTCCCCGCGTGAGCACCCAGGTCCCGGCCATGGAGATCGCAGCCGCCTACGAATTGTGCGAGGCCGTGACGCGCCGGGAAGCGAAGAACTTCGCCTACGGGATCCGCCTGCTCCGGCCGCCGGAGCGGCGAGCGCTTTCCGCCGTCTATGCCCTCGCTCGCCGGATCGACGACATCGGCGACGGCGAGCTGCCACCTGACGAGAAGCTGACGGCTCTGCAAGAGGTTCGCAAGTCCATCGATCCCATCGACGACGACACTGACGACCCGGTGCTTATCGCCGTAGCCGATGCCGGGCGTCGCTACGACCTGCCGATTGCCGTCTTCGGCGAGATCATCGACGGGTGTGAGATGGACGTCATCGGCACGTCGTACGTGACGATCGAGGATCTCGTCGGCTACTGCCGGCGCGTTGCCGGGTCCGTCGGGCGGCTGTCGCTGGCGATCTTCGGGGCACGGGAGCCCGAGCGCGCCGAACCGTTGGCCGACGCCCTCGGCGTCGCACTACAGCTGACCAACATCCTGCGGGACATCGTCGAGGACCGCGGGTTCGGCCGGGTCTACTTGCCGAGCACCGACGCCGAGGCGGTCGGATGTGCTCCCGACCTGTCGGGACCTCCGGAGCTCGTGGCCAAGCTCGTGGCGCTCGAGTGCACCCGGGCGGACGCGTGGTTCGAGGAGGGACTCCAGCTGCTGGGGTTGCTCGATGGCCGGAGCCGAGCATGCGTGGCGGCGATGGCGGGGATTTACCGGCGCTTGCTGGTACGAATCGAGCGGGAACCGATTGCCGTCACGCGAGGGCGCCTCTCCCTCCCGATGTGGGAGAAGGGGCTCGTCGCTGCCCGCAGTCTTGCGGGGAGGCAGCCGTGACGGGACGCGTCGGCGTCGTCGGGGGAGGTCTGGCAGGTATCGCCGCTGCCCTGACGGCTGTCGACGCCGGCGCGGAGGTCGTGCTGTTCGAGCGTCGAGCGCGACTTGGAGGGCTCACGACGTCGATCGAGCGCAACGGGCTGACCTTCGACAACGGCCAGCACGTCTTCCTGCGGTGTTGCACCGAATACCGCCGCCTGCTCGACCGCATCGGCGCGTCATCACAGGTCGCCCTGCAAAGGCGCCTCGAGGTGCCGGTCCTGCGGCCGGGCGGCCGCTCTGCCTCCATCTCGCGGTCGCGTCTGCCGGCGCCGTTTCACCTCGGGGGGGCCGTGGCGAGATACCACCATCTCTCGATCCGCCAACGCGCCGGGCTTGTCGGCGCCGTTCTCGCTCTCCGCCGGCTCGACCCCGACGACCGCGCCCTCGACGAGGTCTCCTTCGGACATTGGCTGAAGAATCACGGACAGAGCGACGTAGCCGTCGAACGGCTCTGGGATCTCATCGCCCTGCCGACGTTGAACGTGCCGGCCGGGGAGGCGTCGCTCAAGCTGGCCGCCAGGGTCTTCCGCACCGGGTTGCTCGACCGGCGTGACGCCGGCGACATCGGGTGGTCTGAGGTGCCGCTCGCCGAGCTCCACGGCACGAACGCCGCCCGGGCGCTCGGTGCCGGCGGCGTCGACCTCGTCCTCGGTGAGCCCGTCACCTCGATCGAACATTCGGGGGCGGGTTTCTCGATCACGACCGAGCACGCACGCCGGCACGTGGACGCCGTCGTCGTCGCCACGCCGATCCGGGCCGCCGTGGCCCTCGGCGCCTTTGCCGACCGGCAGGCGGCGGCGGGCCTCGGCGCCTCACCCATCGTCAACGTCCACCTCGTCCTCGATCGTCGCGTGACGGATCTCCCGATGGCGGCGTGCGTCGACTCCCCGATCCAGTTCGTCTTCGATAGAACCGCATCGAGCGGCGCAACCTCCGGCCAGTGCCTCTCGGTCTCGTTGTCGGCTGCCGACGCCTCTGTCTCGATCGGATCGAAGCTTCTCGCCCATCGCTTCATGGAGGCTCTTGCCGGTGTCTTCCCGGCGGTGCGCCAAGCTCGCCTCGTCGATGCGGTCGTCACTCGTGAGCGGGCCGCCACGTTCCGGGGGATCCCCGGCACCGACGCCATGCGTCCGGCGAGCACGACCGGGACGGCAGGCCTGTTCCTCGCGGGCGCCTACTGCGACACCGGTTGGCCCGCCACGATGGAGGGGGCAGTCCTGAGCGGGTCCGATGCCGCCAACCGAGCGGTACGGCTGCTCTCCCCCACGTCGTCGCCAGGCGACCGAGCCCTCGAGAGGGCAGTCTCGTGACAACGGCACCGACGATGGCATGGGCGATGGCACCGGCGCGCATGCCGGCGGTTGCCGGCACCCTCGACCGTGCCCGGTCGCTCGTGACGCCGGCGCTGGACATCGCACTCGAACGCCTCAGCCCCGAGTTGCAAGGGGCCGTGCAGCATCACTTCGCCGGCAGCGGCAAGTTCGTGCGCGCCGGCCTCGTCCTTCTCTCCGCGGCCGCCGTCGGCGCCGACGAAGGCGTCGGGCTCGTGGGAGCGGTGGCGATCGAGCTCGTCCACAACTTCTCGCTCGTCCACGACGACATCATCGACGGCGACATCGAACGGCGGCACCGCCCGACGGTGTGGGCCGAGTTTGGTGTCGGCCAGGCGATCATCAGTGGAGATGCGCTCGCAACCTTGGCACTTCAGCTGCTGCTCGAGGACGCCACACCCGAGCGCGTCCGCGCAGCGGTCGCCCTCGCAACAGCGACCCAGGCCATGATCGCCGGACAGGCTGAGGACATGGCCTCGGAACGGCGCTCGTCGCTCACGGTCGAGGAGTGCCTGCACGTCGCCGCCGGCAAGACTGGTGCACTCCTTTCGTGCGCAGCTTCTCTTGGAGCAGTTCTCGCCGGGGCCCCGGCTCCGGCGGTCGACGCGCTGGCGGACTTCGGACGCCACCTCGGGATCGCCTTCCAGGCGGTCGACGACGTGCTCGGAATCTGGGGAGAGGCCGCCGTGACCGGCAAGCCGGTCGGCAACGACCTTCGGCTCCACAAGAAGACGCTGCCGGTCGCAATCGCCTGCGCCGCCGGAGACGCCGATCCTGAGCTCGGTCGACTCCTGGCCGGCGAGCTGTCCGACAGCGACGTCGACGCCGCCGCATCCGCGCTGGCGGCCTGCGGTGCCCGTGAGGCGGCGATGGCGATCGGCGAGTCACATCTGCAAGCGGCACTCGCGTCCCTCGAGCGCGTCGACCTCGAGCTTGCCCCGGTCACAGAGTTGGCGGCCATCGCCCACTTCGTCACCGCCCGGGACCGATGAGCACGCTCGCTCGCCCGCTCGTCTCGCCGGCGGAACCGGTGGCGACTCCGCCCGGCAACCTGGCCGCGGATCCCCGATCCGGCGCGGCGGACTGCTTGGCGAACGCCACTCGAGCGCTGCTCGCCTTGCAGGACGACGCCGGCTACTGGAAAGGTGAGCTCGAGACGAACGTCACCATGGACGCGGAGGATCTGCTGCTCCGGGAGTTCCTCGGGATTCGGACAGCGGAACAGACCGATTCCTCCGCGCGGTGGATCCGTTCCCGGCAGCGAGGCGACGGGACATGGGCGAACTTCCACGAGGGCCCGCCGGATCTGTCGACGACCGTCGAGGCCTACCTCGCCTTGCGGCTCGCGGGCGACGACGTCGGCGCCCCGCACATGCGATCGGCAGCACGGTTCATCCTGGCCGCTGGTGGGGTCGAGGCGACGAGAGTCTTCACTCGCATCTGGTTGGCCCTGTTCGGCCTCTGGCCTTGGGCCGAGCTCCCGGTGCTGCCACCGGAGCTCATGTTCCTTCCGAAATGGGTTCCCCTCAACATCTACGACTTCGGGTGCTGGGCTCGCCAGACCGTCGTAGCGCTCACGGTGGTGGCGAGCCACCGGCCAGCTCGCCCGTTGGGCTTTGCCGTCGACGAGCTCCGCACCGGCGCGATGCCCGGCCCGCCGGAGCCGATCACGACGTGGGCCGGACGCTTCCAGCTTCTCGACAGGATGCTCCATCGCTACGAGCGCCGTCCCGTGAAGCTCCTACGGTCTGCCGCCCTGCGCCGTGCCGAGCGGTGGATCCTGCAGCGCCAGGAGGCCGACGGCGGCTGGGGCGGCATCCAACCGCCGTGGGTCTATTCGCTCATGGCGCTCCGATTGCAGGGCTACGCCCTCGACCACCCGGTGATGCGCGCCGGGCTCGAGGGGCTCGACGGCTTCACCATCGAGGATGCGGCGGGCCGGCGCCTGGAAGCCTGCCAGTCTCCGGTGTGGGACACCGCCCTCGCAGTGACTGCGTTGGCCGATGCGGGTCTGCCGCCGGATGACCCGTCGCTCCGCACGGCCGCCCAGTGGCTGCTGGCGGAGGAGATCACCGTGCCCGGCGACTGGCAGGTTCGCCGCCGCCATCTCGCCCCGGGCGGCTGGGCCTTCGAGTTCGCCAACGACAACTACCCGGACATCGACGACACCGCCGAGATCGTCATGGCCCTTGAGCGGACATCGGAGGACTGCAGCGCCGCCGTCGGGCGGGCGGTCACCTGGGTGGAAGGGATGCAGTGCCGTGACGGCGGATGGGGCGCCTTCGACGCCGACAACACCCAGGATCTCTGCAGGCGCCTGCCGTTCTGCGACTTCGGCGAGCTGATCGACCCGCCGAGCGCGGACGTCACCGCCCACGTCGTCGAGATGCTCGCGGCGCGAAGCGGCCCCTCCCCCGTCGTCGACGCCGGCGTGAAGTGGCTGCTCGTCTCCCAGGAGGAGGACGGCTCCTGGTTCGGCCGATGGGGCGCCAACCACGTGTACGGCACGGGTGCAGTCGTACCGGCGCTCGTCGCTGCCGGCATGGGTGCCGACGACCCGGCGATACGACGGGCGATCGAGTGGCTCCAGCGGCACCAGAACGCCGACGGCGGTTGGGGCGAGGACCTCCGCTCCTATACCGACGACTCGTGGCGCGGCAAGGGCCCGTCCACCGCTTCGCAGACGGCGTGGGCGCTGCTCGCTCTGCTGGCCGCGGGCGACCGAGCGTCTGATACTGCTCGCGCAGGTGTCGCCTACCTCGTCGCCAGCCAGCGTGAGGACGGTAACTGGGACGAGCCATGGTTCACGGGAACGGGGTTTCCGGGCTACTTCTACATCAACTACCACCTCTACCGGCTCGTCTTCCCGATCATGGCATTGGGTCGCTACCTGAAGGGAGACGACGACGGCTGAGCTCACACTCCTGGCGGCCCGTCGCACCGAAGCTCAGGCGATCGGGGGTGCCGACCTCATCGGGCCGGGCCCGGAAGATCACGGCGGCAGCACGATCGGCCTGCTGATCGGCGAGCATGCTCCGCTCGCGCTCGTCGGTGTCGCCGCCTCGCGATCGGGGGAACTGCCACCCGGCCACGTCGTCGTTGCCAACGAGCTGCGCGACGCCAACGGGGAACGGAGGCGCCTCCTGCCCATGGCGGCGCTCGTCGCCGGTGAGCTCGGGAAGACGGGACTCGATGTCCACCTGGCGCCGATCGTCTCGTCGCACGCCAGGCGTCCGACCGACTTGGCGTGGCTCGCGACCGCCGGCGCCATCGTCGTCGACTCACGATCTGCGTCGCTCGTCGATCGCCTCCCCCTGTGGCAGCCGCTCGCCGTCGTGCACGCGATCTCGGCAGGCCGGGACATCAGTTCCATCGAACGGCAGCCGGCGCTCGCCTCGTTGCTCACCGCACGCGGCCCGCTCGAACGCTGGGCGCGGGCCTGCGGGAGCCACGAGGTCGTGCTCGCTGCTCCCCGGTCGTTCTGCGCCGGAGTCGTGCGGGCCATCGAGATCGTCAAGCGAGCGCTCGAGCGGTACGGCGCCCCCGTCTACGTCCGGCGGCAGATCGTGCACAACCTGCACGTCGTTCGCGAGCTCGAAGCGCTCGGAGCCATCTTCGTCGAGGAGCTGGACGAGGTGCCGCCGTCGGCCACGGTCGTGTTCGCCGCCCACGGCGTGTCGCCAGCCGTGCGATCCCAGGCTGACGAGCGCCGCGACCTGACCGTCATCGACGCCACCTGCCCGCTCGTGGCGAAGGTGCACACCGAGGCCCGCCGATATGCCGCCCAGGGACACCATCTCGTGCTCATCGGCCATGGCGATCACGAGGAGATCCAGGGAACCCTCGGCGAGGCGCCCGGTCGCTTCCACCTCGTGGAGGGGCCGAGGGACGTGGCCGGTCTCGACCTCGACCCGTCGCAGCCGGTCGCCTACCTCACCCAGACCACGCTCGCGACCGACGAGACGGCAGAGATCGTTGCGGCCTTGCGCCGGCGCTTCCCGCGCGTCGTGGCGCCCCCGGCCGACGACATCTGCTACGCCACGCAGAACCGCCAGGATGCCGTCCGCTCCATTGCGCACCGCTGCGACCTGATGCTCGTGGTCGGTTCGGCGAACTCCTCCAACACCGCTCGACTCGTCGAGGTGGCCCGCCGTGAGGGCTGTCGCGCCGAGCTCATCGAAGATGCGTCGCATCTGCAGCTCGGCTGGCTCGAAGGAGTCGGCACCATCGGGCTCACCGCAGGCGCGTCGGCGCCCGACTTCCTCGTGCACGACGTGCTCGAGACGCTTCGCCTGCTCGGCCCCGTCTCGCTGAGCGAGACGACGACTACACAAGAAACCGTCCACTTCGCCCTTCCCACACAGGTCCGCTGATGCCCGTCCCACTCCGCCAGAACATCCGCATCGGTACCCACCTTCTTCGGCAGCGCCTGAAGAAGGCCGCCTACTACCCCTTCATCGTCGAGATCGAACCGCTCTTCGCCTGCAATCTCTCCTGTCCGGGCTGCGGCAAGATCCAGCATCCGACGGAGATCCTGCGACGCCGCCTGTCGGTCGAGGACATACTCGGAGCCGTCGCCGAGAGCGGCACGCCGATGGTGTCCATCGCAGGCGGCGAGCCGTTGCTGCACCCTGACATCGCTCGAATCGTCGAAGAGCTCGTGCGGCGAAAGGTCTACGTATATCTCTGCACGAACGCCGTCCTTCTGGAGCGGCGTCTCGACCGGTTCACGCCGTCGCATTACTTCTCGTGGGTCGTCCACGTCGACGGGCTACGCGAGCGCCATGACGAAGCGGTAGATCGCGCCGGCGTGTTCGATCAGGCCGTATCGGCGATCCGCGCCGCCAAGAAGGCGGGTTTCCGTGTGACGACGAACTCGACGTTCTTCAACATCGACTCGCCGAAGACGGTCCGCGACGTGCTCGACTTCCTGAACGACGACCTCGAGGTCGACGCCATGATGATCTCGCCCGCCTATGCCTACGAGAAGGCGCCCGACCAGGAGCACTTCCTCGGGCCACAGCAGACAACCACCTTGTTCCGCGAGGTCTTCGGGGAGAACCGGCGGAAGCGCTGGCGCCTCAACCATTCCCCGCTGTTCCTGGACTTCCTCGAGGGGAAGGCGGAGTTCCAGTGCACAGCCTGGGGCGTCCCGAGCTACTCGGTGCTCGGTTGGCAGCGGCCGTGCTACCTCATGGCGGACGGCTACGCCTCCAGCTACCGCGAGCTCGTGGAGACGACGGACTGGTCGTCCTACGGCCGAGGGCGAGATCCCCGTTGCGCGAACTGCATGGCTCATTGCGGCTACGAGCCCACCGCCGTGATCGCCACGATGGGCTCGCTCCGCCAATCCCTTCGTGCGCTCGTGAACACGCACTGACGTGAGCGTCGTCGACGTGCCGACTGGCTCCGGGCTCGCTTGCGCGACCTCGCCGGCACGGCTCCGGGAGATGAACGTCGTCGAGCTGAATGCCTTGGCAGCGGAGATCCGGGACTTCCTCGTGGCGAGCGTCGCCGAGACGGGTGGCCATCTCGGATCCAACCTGGGCGTCGTCGAGCTGACCATTGCGCTACACCGTGTCTTCGACTCGCCGTTCGATGCGATCCTGTGGGACACCGGGCACCAGGCCTACGTGCACAAGCTCCTCACGGGACGACAGGACGGCTTCGGAAGCCTGCGCCAGCGCGGGGGCCTGTCCGGCTATCCGAGCCGCTCCGAGTCAGCCCACGACCTCGTCGAGAACAGCCACGCCTCGACAGCCCTCTCCTACGCCCACGGACTCGCTACCGCCGGACGGTTGCGAGACGATCATCGCCACGTGGTAGCCGTCGTCGGCGACGGCGCCCTGACGGGCGGACTCGCCTATGAGGCGCTCAACAACATCGGCGTGTCGGGTGCGGGCGTCACGGTGGTGCTGAACGACAACGGGCGCTCGTATGCGCCGACGATCACGTCCCTGTCGCTGGCCGGCGGCCCGTCGCTGGCCGGCGGCCCGTCGCTGGCCGTCCGGGCGGAGGGCGTCCGGGCGGAGGGCGCTCCCCGAGGACCGGAACACGGTCGCGCGTCCGCTTTCTTCGAAGCGCTCGGCCTCGCCTACCTGGGTCCGATCGACGGCCACGACATCGAGGCCATCGAGTCCGCCCTTGCCGGCGCTTCGGAGCACCCGGGACCCGTCGTGCTCCACGTGATCACACAGAAGGGCCGCGGGTACGAACCCGCCGAACGCGATGAGGAGAAGTGCCTGCACGACGTCGGGCCGTTCGACGTGGAGACGGGCAAGCCGCGGGCGACGGGCGCTCGTTCGCTGAGCTACACCGAGGCCTTCGCGTCGGCGATCGTCCGCGAGGCGACCATTCGCCCGGAGCTCGTGGCGGTCACGGCCGCAATGCCGGGGCCGACAGGCCTGCTCCCGTTCCGGGACCGTTTTCCCGAACGTTTCTTCGACGTCGGGATCGCCGAGCAGCACGCGGTCACCGCCGCCGCCGGCATGGCCATGGGTGGGTTGCACCCCGTCGTCGCGATCTACTCGACGTTCCTCAACCGCGCGTGGGACCAGATCCTTCACGATGTCGGCCTCCACCGCCTGCCCGTCGTGTTCTGCCTGGACAGGGCGGGGATCACCGGAGATGACGGGCCGAGCCATCACGGCATCTTCGATCTCATGTTGTTGAGCAAGGTCCCCGGCCTCACGGTGCTTGCTCCCTCGTGCTACGAGGAAGTCGGCAACATGCTCCACCACGCCCTCGACATCACAGGGCCAGTCGCGATCCGATGGCCGAAGAGCGCCGCTCCCCACGGCAACCGTGTCGGCCTCGGCCTGCGGGCGCGGCGGGTGCAAGCCGGCAGCGGCGTCTGCCTGCTCGGTGTCGGCAAGCTCGTCGAAGCCTGCGAAGCGGCCGCCGGCTTCCTGCAGGCACACGGAATCGACGCCACGGTCTGGGACGTGCGCTCCGCATCCCCGATCGATCCCGCCATGATCGACGACGCCCTCGCCCACGATCTCGTCGTGACGGCCGAAGACGGGATCGTCGCCGGCGGAGTCGGCTCGCTCATCGAAGCGGCCGTGCGGCGGGCTGCTCCCGAGGGCGGACTGCCGGTGATCCGGAACCTCGGCGTGCCACTCACCTATCTGCCTCACGGCGCCGCCGGGCAGATCCTGGCCGCGCTCGGGCTCGACGGCGACGGTATATACCGGACGGTGCTCGACGTCGTGTGAGCGGATCTCTCCGCCCAGACAGTCTTTCGGAGATCTCCGTACGAGAGCCCGCTCAGCGGGAGAGCATCAACCCGAGGCCGATCCCGAGCATCCAGACATCCTTGCTCACGCCGGTTCCGGCCTGGGTGGGCCAGATGCTGCCCGGTTTGTGGAATGCCGGGGTGCGGCTGTACATGCCGACGAGACCTCCCGAGAACGCAGTGAGGCCGGCGCCCGCGAGGGCGTTCGACACAACGGGGGCGAGCAGCGCCGCGCCGAGCGCGATCTCGGAAGCGGCGAGCAGCTTGAGGAAGCGGGGTGCAGGAATGTCCTTCAGGAACGGGAAGGCTCCTGCCGCCACGCCGTGCACGGTGGTCGCCCGGTCGTCGTCGGCCTGCCACTTTTCCAAGCCGGCATGAAGGATGTACACGCCAGTCGTGACACGGCCGGGAACGTCTCGTGCCCGCAGTCGAAAATGCATAAGGAGTCCTCTCTCTCGAGTGCCCGGACCTGCTCAGAAGCCCGGAAACATGGCACGAAGCGTGCCGAGCTCTACGTCCTGCGGGCTGACGGGCGGCGTGTGATCCGGGTCGAGCCGGCCGTAGACGAGCCGGAGGAAGGCCTCCGCCGGGAGACGCACCTCACTCCCGGCGTCAGCTGGGCTCTCGGCGTCAGCTGGTTCGCCCGCAACGAGCGTCACGGCGTCTCCGGTCTCGAGGACGAAGTGCCGCTCGGGCTCGCTCGTCGTCACGTGGATGCGGCGGGCCTCGCCATCAGCCTTGCCACTGCGGCCCGCGGGGACGTCCAACGTGTCCACCAGCAGGTCGACGGCGTCGGGGGCGACCTTGGCGGCCGCGTCGAGGGCGACGGCGACATCCCAGGTATGAACGGCATGCTCGCTGAGACGCATCCGCGCCAGTGCTGTGGCGTCGATCTCCATCCCGAACAGCTGGAGGTGCAGCCGGCCGAGCTCCCCGTCGTTAAGTGACTCGAACCGCTCGACGAGCGCGTTGCCCGCCTGCAGGGAGTCAGCAACTTGAGACTGCGGGCTCCGAGTGTTCCACGCCTCCCAGATCGGCCCGAAGGCGTCCCCGCCGGGCGGATCCCCGCCGCTGAGGCCGGCATTCAAGAACAGCCCGAAGATCTCCGCCTGCGACCCGAGATGTGACAGGACCTGGGCGATCGACCACTCCGAGTCGTACGACGGCTGTTCGACGTCGTCGGTTCCGAGCGTCTCGACGCAGGTGCGGAGTCTCTCGTGCGAGCTGCGAAGTGCGGCGATCCACGGCCCAGGGGCGGTTTCCATGTTTGCTCCTCTTGTCGGTGCCGTCACGACCCGTCCCGTGCACACGCGAACGCCACGCACGCCGGGAAGTCACAACGTTCCCTCGCGAGAACCGATCGACACGCCCGGGTATTCCGGCCAGTCCCGTCCTGATGCCCGAGCTCGTGTGATGTGGACGGTTCACGGCCGTTCCTCGTGATGGTGCTGTACCCGTTCGTGATGTTCCTGAGGTCCCGGAAGGCGCTCCACTCGCTCCACCCTACGAATGTGGCGTGCATCGAGGCCCGGCCTGGCGCTGACGCCGGCGGCGACACGCGGGTCGGTCCCGATATGGACGCCATGATGCTCCGTTCGCTCGCCGCCATGCGAGAAACTTCGGCGAGGCAGTAGGGCGCTATGCTGGTTGTTCGCGGGTGTTACCGCGATCGGAAGGCGAGCATTATGTCCGGAAAACGCGACCCGTTTCCGTCGTCCCAGGGGGTAGCGGCGGCGAGATTTCGGGATACCGTGTCAGCGATCTCGCCGAGACGCGCCCACTCCGGCGTATAGCCGGGCCCCGATGTCCTCCCCCATCCGGGTCCTTGTCGCCGACGACGATCCCGAGATGCGAGCCGTGCTCGCCGACGTGGTCAACTCCGACCCGCGACTGAAGCTCATCGGCCTTGCCCAGGACGCCGTCGAGGCCATCAACCTGGCCAGGCGCTACGAGCCCGACGTAGCGCTCCTCGACGTGAAGATGCCGGGCGGCGGAGGAGGCGTGGCGGCCAGGGAGATACATCTCGCGGCGCCGGCCACAGCCATCCTCGCGTTCACCGCCCATGAAGACGAGACGAGCGTGAGCGAGATGTTGACGGCCGGCGCCACCAGCTATCTCGTGAAGGGCACGTCGCCACAAAGAATCCTCGATGCCATCCACGGCAGCATGGTCGGCCGGTCGACGCTGTCCGACTCCATCTCCCACCACGTCGTTACCGAGCTGTCGGCTCGGCTCAGTGCCGAGCAGGGCAACGAGCAACAGCGTCGCCAATGGCACGACAGGATCAAGGAAGTGGTCGACGGCGAAGGCGCCCTCACCATTGCCTACCAGCCCATCGTGTGGCTCGATTCCGGAAAGGTGTTCGGCCTGGAGGCGCTCTCGAGGTTCCGGTCCGAGCCGTCCCACGGACCGGACGTGTGGTTCGCTCAGGCTGCTGCGCTCGGGCTCGGTGTCGAACTGGAGATCGCCGCCATCTCTGCTGCGGTGGCGCCGCTGTCGAGCCTTCCTCCTGCGTTGAAGATGGGCCTCAACGTCTCGCCCGAGACGATTCTGTCGTCCCAGCTCAGCCGTGCTCTGGAGCACGTGGCCGTCGACCGGCTCGTGCTCGAGATCACCGAGCATGCCCACATCTCCGACTATCCGAGACTCAACACCGCTCTGGCTCCTTGGCGAAGCGCAGGAGTTCGGCTCGCAATTGACGACGCCGGGGCGGGATACGCGAGCTTCCGCCACATCCTGGAGCTCGCTCCCGACTCCATCAAGATGGATATCTCCCTCACGCGCGACGTCAACTCGAAGGGATCCCAGCGTGCGTTGGCCGCCGCACTCGTGGCGTTTGCAGGCGAGACCGGTGCGCGCATCGTGGCCGAGGGCATCGAGACAGCCGAAGAGCTGGCAACGCTCCGGGACCTCGGTGTCGCGCTCGGGCAGGGCTACTTCTTGCGACGGCCTGAGCCGCTCCCCGCCGACCTGGCCGAGCGTTCCTCTCCAGGCTGGATGTCGATCGAGCTGCCTCCGGCGTGAGGCGCCGGCAGCGCTCTCCGGGTCAGCCGTCCGTGTCCCACCACAGCGTGACAAGCTGGCGATTGCCGGCAGCGGCCGCCTCGCCTTCGAAATAAGCGGAGATCTCGGCATCGTGCTCGGGCCCGACACACAACTGCCGGCGAGCGAAGGCCACACGTTCCTCGAGCGGCGCACCGTCCCGCAGCGACCGGTGCTCGAACGGCACGACGTGCACGTCGTAGCCGAGTGCCGCCGCAACCTCAGCCGCATCTGACGCCCTCGGCTGGCTCGGGCGTACCAGCCCATGGATCGCCAGCCACAACCCTGCCAAGCCGCTGAGCGGGTGAGCCGCCGTCAACTCGACGACGACGCGACGCCGGGCATGCCGGTCGAGGCCCCGGAGGAACGGGACAAGATCGGCCACGTTGTAGAGGACGTGGTGGCACACCACGAGGTCGGCCCTCGGTGTGGCGGCTTCGACGTCGGGCCAGGACCCGGTGATCTCGAGGTGGCGAACGCCACGACCTTCGGCCATCTCCGCGAACACGCCGAGCATGGCGCCACGCTCGTCTACGGCGATGAGCTCATCGGCCGGCGGAGCGAGCGGGAGGCTGCCTGCGCCGGCGCCGGCCCCGACGTCGAGAACCGAGCCCCCTACGGGGAGCGCATCGAGCGCCCGCAGGCGGGAGGGCGTCGGCTCGGGATCGTCAAGTGCGGCCACGGCCGCCCAACGGAACAAGCGAGGGGGGAAGCTCCACGGCGACTGAGGAGCCGCTCGCAGGATGTCGTCCGGAATGGCCCAGGATTCGAGGTCCCGGCGCCAACGAGCGGCGACGTCGCCGAGCGTCGGTCCGTCGATCACGGACCCAGATTGCTCCAATCCCCCGTCCGTCGCCATTCATCGAGCGCCGGTGCGGGTCGCCGGTAAGCACCCCTAGGCTCTCCAGCCATGAGACTGAGCGCAAGAAACCAGCTCGACGGCGTAGTAACCCGAGTCGACCACGGTGCTGTGATGTCCACCATTGTCATTCGGCTGGCGGGTGGTCAAGAGGTCGTGTCCGCCATCACGAAGGACTCGGCCGAGCACCTTGCCTTGGCCGAGGGTGACGCGGTGAAGGCGGTCGTCAAAGCCACCGAGGTCATGATCGCCAAGGACTGACGATGCCGCCGGCGGGTCCTGGCTGTGGTTTCGGGTCGGATCCGACCCGAAACCACAGCCACTACGTCGCCACTCCCGTCCCTCGCCCCGAGTACCGGGGGAGGGCTCACTAGTATCTCGGCCGTGCACCTGGCCCTTTTGAATCCCGAGACGTTCGTGACGTCGTCGGGCTACGCGGCGATCTTCGTCCTCTGCCTGGCCCAGTCGTGCTGCGTGCCGACGTCGTCCGAGCTGACGATGGGTTTCGCCGGGGTGCTGGCCTCGCAGGGGAAGCTCAATCTCGCCGCCGTCATCGCCATCGGGGTCGCCGGCGAGGTGATCGGTGCTTATGTGGCCTGGGTGATCGGGCGAACGGCCGGTCGGGGTTTCGTCGACCGGTTCGGCAAGTACCTGCTGCTGACGCACGCCGACCTCGATCGCGCCGAGGCGTGGTACGGCCGGCACGAGCGTTGGGGCGTCTTCGGAAGCCGCCTCATACCGTTCGTCCGCAACTTCGCGGCTCTGCCGGCGGGTGTGGCAGAGGTTCCCCTCGTGTCGTTCGGACTGCTCACCGCGGCGGGAAGCTTGATCTGGGATGGCGCCATGGCGGGTATCGGCTACGCCATCGGGTCACAGTGGCGCTCGATCATGCATGGCTTCAGTGACGCCGGCTACGTGCTCGGTGTGCTGGCCGTCCTCGGTATCGCCTTCGTCATCTTCCACCGGTACCGCTCGTACAAGGCTGCCACCGTCGCCGCAGGTGAGGCTCCCTCGCCGCCGCGGCCGGGCGACTAGCCGGAACGTCAGTCGCCGTCGGCGCGCTTCAGATACCCGCCCAGCTGCTCGTCAACGGTCCAGCGACTCTCGGCGAGATGATGCTCCCGGGCCCAGGCGATCGTGAGCTCGTCGCTGCCGGCTCCAGCCAGCATCTCGGCCCCGATCCGGTCGTGCTGCAGATAGCTCGCCATTCGTGCCCGCTGACGAGCGAGACCGCTTCGGGTGCGGTAGTTCCCCTCGTCCGCCCCTCCACCGCCTGAATCACCGACGATTCGGGCCCGGCCGAACGCCAGCGCAGCGATCGTCGTCCAGACCCGGGCGAACGTGCCGAGCCGGGCGTCGTTCTTCCCGACGTCGTGAAGGAGCGCCGCCGTCACGAAGGAGGCAGGCAGTTCCGCAGGGTCGTGCCCGTCCTCGGCGGCGAGCCGGAGCGCCTCGCGCGCCACCCCGATCGCATGGCGGCGGTCCGGACCCGACATCGCCGCGAAGAGGGAACGCTCAGCCGGCAACAGGTGACCGCCGGCCCAGTCCTCTGCAGCGCGGGAGGGACCCACCGGCAGCAGCGCTCCGAAGAAGCGCACCACGAGATGCCATCCCGATCCGAATCCGCCATGGCGAGCGATCGACACGCCGTAACGGTAGTGGTGGTGCATGCATGCAGGATCGATGGCCCGCATGGAGTTTCCCTCACCGGTGGAGTGGGCCTCTCTGAGCCGAGTGACGTTTCAGTCAGCGACGACGAAGATGCACTCTCCCGGGCACTCTTCGACCGCTTCGGCAACGTCGGCTTCCAACTCGGCGGCAACGGTGGCCATCTGGGACTGCCCACCGGGCGAGTTGAGCACCGTGCCGTCCTGCTTCACATACGACAGGCCATCGGATGCAAGAACGAAGACCTCGGAGCAGATCTCCTCGCAGAGACCGTCGCCCGTGCAGAGCTCTTGGTCGATCCACACCTTCACAACGCTCATCTCCTCGGGGCTGGCGGCACGGCACTGGCACCGACCTCCGACATGGGCGAAAGGAACGGTCGACTTAGGCGGAGCGAGTCTCCAGATTGCCCACCCGCTCGACGATGTGCACGCTGGCGTTCTATGGGCCAGCGCCGGGCCGGCGGTAACTTGGCCCCGTGAACGCGGCTGGCGGGGGCGAGATCCGGCCCGGGCTCCTCTTGCGGTACCGCGCGATGGCCTATACGACCGCAACGCTCCTGATCGTCCTCGTGTTCGTGGGCATACCGTTGCAGTTCGCAGCGGGGCACCCAGGGGTCGTGAATGTCGTCGGCACGATGCACGGTTTCTTGTACCTGGTGTACCTCTACACCGCATTCGAGCTGACTCGACGGCTCGGCATCCCGAAGTGGCAGATGGCTCTCGTGCTCCTCGCCGGGACCGTGCCCTTCTGTGCCTTCATCGCCGAGCGGAAGCTCACGAGGCGATACGAGTCGCTCACGCAGGCGCCGGCAGCGACGCAATCCCCGAGGCCAACCCGATCCCTGAAGCTCTACGCGGCCTCCCTGCGGGGCCGCTGGTTCTCGCGCAGGGCTGTGCTGCTGCACCTCGAGGTGCTCGTCGTCGCCCCCGCCTGCGTCGCAGCCGGCTGGTGGCAGGCCACGAGAGCACTGGCTGGGAACGACCTGAGCTGGGCATACTCGGTGGAATGGCCGGTGTTCGCCCTACTGGCCGTCGCTGGCTGGTGGCACCTGATCCACGAGGATCCGGAGGCCCTCCGGGCGAGGCGAGCGCCGGCGACGCATTCTCCCGAGGCGTCACTCGGCGTCGGGGGCAGTGCGCACCCGGCTCTAGATCAAGCTCCCGCCGGCGAGGTCGCCGAGGAGTCCCCGAGGAGGCGACTCGCTGTGCTGTTCGCCATCCTCGTCGGGGTCGAGTCGGTGCTCGGCATCGTCGCATTGCTCGTACTCCCCTTCGGCCGCCCGAGCGGGTGGCTCCCGGCCCGAGGCCAAGCCGTCTATCTCGTCCATGCTGTCGTCGGCCTCCTCCTCGGCCTCGCGGCAGCCGGCTTGCTCGCCGGCGCCCGTGGCTCGACACGTGCCGACCGCATCGCCGCCACGATGGGTGTCGTCGGCGTGGCGATCGGCGGGCTCGGCGGCCTCCTCACCGTCGACGAGTCGCTCGCGAGATTCGTCGGTATCGCCCTCATGTTCGTTGGCCCGGTCATCGCCGGCCTCGGCTACCTCGTTCCCGCTCTCCTCAGGTCATCGACCCGGACGTCCTCGGTCGTCGGTGGCTGAGCTGCCGGGGCGCGAGGCCTCGCAGGCGCCTCGGTCAGCTCCGTGACATCGACCGGCCGAGCTGCGGACCGCCGGAGAACATCCGACCGAATGCGGCACCCACACCGACGACGGCTCCCACCAGGGCGACCCACGACCCCGGACCGACATTGACGGAGATGCCGATGTTCGCCAGCAGATCGGGTGACAGGGGTGAGGAAGCCATGCAGCTGGCGACGAGAACGAGTTGGACGACACAGAGGAGCATGAGCACGCCGCGATGCGGTCGCCACTGCCGCCGGCTTTGCCGACACCAGACTCGGTTCGCCATCACCTCGCCGACCACGAGGACGGCACAGACGGGAACCAACCACCGCTGAATGCCGGCGTTGCCAGAGAGGAGATGCCGAGTGACGGTCTCCCGCGACCCGCGGACGAGCACCGTGGCCTCGTACCAGTTGAGGGCAAGCGACACGAGGACGGAGATCGCTGCTGCGACGACTGCCCACTCCAGTCTCGACGGCTCAGGCCGTGCCTGCAGGCTGTCGCCATCGGCGAGCGCCGCCGGCGGCGAGGGGGCACCGTCGCGCGCACTGGGGGCGACGCCGTCGAGCAGGGCTGCAGTCGCCGCGCTACCTCGCAGGATGGCCCCGCATCCCCTGCAGTAGCCGGCTTCGGCGGGAAGGTCCGATCCGCATCGAGAGCATCTCACGGTGTCTCACCTCCGCCGGATCCTTCCGGGCGGCGAGGGACCCCCCGCCCCGTCAGGAAATGTGCAGGAGCGACTTGGCTCTTGCCCAGCTCAACACGACGTCGGTCGGTGTCGCTCCGCACACGCCGACGAACAGCTCGGCTTCGCTGTCGCCGTAGGCGTTGCCCTTCGTCACGTGGCCGGCGCCCATGGCGAGCTCGTTCTGGCCGCCGCACTCGCTGCTGGAGTTGAAGGTTCCGAGGATGAGGTCCCGGTGACCCCAGCAGCCCCCCGGATTCGACTTCGTGCAGTCCTCGTTGCTGCTGCCGAGGCCGTCGTCGTACATCCATGCGTAGTCCGAACCAAGGGCGTTGTACCAACCGCCTGCCCAGTTGCCGCCCATACCCCACGGAAGTCCGCCACCCGGCAGCGTCTTGGGCACGGATCCGAGGGGTGGGTCGGTGTCGCCGTTCGCACCCGCCTGGGCCACCTTGTCGAGCGATTTTGTCAGCACGACCGCAGGTGGTAGTCCACGGTTGATGCGCTCGAGGTTCACGGTCACGAACAACTGCTCGTCCGGCGTGAGCTTCTCGTAGGCGGCGAGGGAGAACGACATACCGCCCATCACTTCCAGCACCTTGCGAGCGTGCGCGATCGCCTTCAGCACGGTGGTATTGCACTTCGATCCGTCGTTCCCCCCGGCGCACAAGCTGAAGAAGCTCGGGGACGGTGACAGGCTCTTGGCAGGGTTCTTCGGAGGAAGGATTCCTTTGTGCGCCGGGACCGTGGACCCCACTGCTGCGTCAGCGACTACCGGCCGCAACGTGAAAGCCCCCATCAGGACCGCCGCGCCGAGCATCACGACTCGCGCTCCTCGCATGCCGCAGTTTACCGAAATGGTTGGGTCGGCCGCGAGCTCGGGATCCACGTCTCGACGACGGTGCCTCGCCCGAGCGCGCTCTCGATCGTGCAGGTGCCGCCGACCAGCTCCGCTCGCTGCCGCATCGACGTCAGCCCGAGGTGGCCGCGGGGTGAGTCACAAGCCTTCGCGGTGACGAAACCCACTCCGTCGTCGCTCACCCGCACGCGGTAGCCGTCCTCCGCCTCCACCAGCTCCACACGGGCGCGGGATGCTCTGGCGTGCTTGCGAACGTTCATCAACGCCTCCTGGGCGATGCGGAACAGGACGACTCGGTCGATCTCGGCCGGCTGGGACTCGAGCCGGTCGCTCAGCTCGTACGTCGTCTCCTGCCCGGGCCCAAAGCCTTCTTCGAGGACGAGCCGCAGCGCCGACCCGAGCCCGTCACGATCGAGCACATAGGGCCGCAGCTCCGTCATCAGGTGGCGCATCGACTCGATGGCCGAGGCGACCGTTGCCTTTGCCTTGACGAACGTCTCGTCGTCGGCCAGCTGGGGGTGTGCCATGGCCAGCATGTCCAGGCGCATACTGGCGGCTGTGACCTTCTGGATCGGATCGTCATGCAGGTCCGAGGCGATCCGCCGACGTTCTTCTTCTTGTGCGCTCACGAGGCGCGAGAGCAATTCGAGTCGAGCACTGTCGGCCCGGCGAAGGGCGGAGATTGCGTCCTCGAGCTCACGGGCGTGCGTCTCGGCTGCCTCGATGAGGCGCCATTGCCGTAAGCCGACGGCCAGCTGGTCAGCCATCTCCCGCAGGACCTGATCACAGGAGGGGTCGATTCCCGACACCTTCATGCTCCAGATACTCAACAGACCGACGGCGACACCGCCGTCGACGATGGATGCCGACATCAGGCTCCGGACACCTGCGTCGCACATGTGGCGGATGATCGGCGGAGGGTCCGGGATTGCGGCCATGTCCGCGTAACGATGCACCTCACGATCGGCATCGCGGGCAAACGGCATCAGGTCGCTCAGCCGTGCGAGGTCGAGCGGGCCGGGCGCGTCCGGCGGCTCGACAGCGAGGAAGCGTGCCCCCTCCGTAGCTGTGTCGACAATGATGATCGAGGCACGGTCTGCTCGGGTGATCTCCCGGAGCTTCCGCAGGGTCACCGTCGCCAAGTCCGAGAGCGAAAGGCGCTCGAGCACGGCGCGGTCGACCACGTGCATGAGCTCCAGGCGTTCGACGTTCCTCGAGACCTCCTCCTGGGCGGCCTTCAATACGGTGATGTCGCGCACGACGAGACACACCCGTTCGGGCTCGGACGAGCCACCGATGATGGCCACCCGGCCCTGGAACCATCGAGTTCCAGCCGGCACTTCGAGACTGTATTCACACAACTGCGGATGGCCTGTCTCGAGGGCCATTGCGATGGCACGGCTCACCTCGCTGCCGGCAGTGTCTCCGATGGCGTCGTGCATCGTCCGCCCGAGGAGGGCGCTGCGAGGGGCCGCCAGGAGCGACTCGTCGGTGGTCCAGATACCGAGGTAGGCGCCGTCGTCGTCGAGCTCGAAGACGAGGTCGTCGAAGGACGACAAGACTGCCCGCAGCCGGTCCTCACTGAGCTGCAGGCTCTTTGCCGCCTCATCGGACGATCTGTTGGCAGCGGAGATGGGGACAGGAGGCTCCGCCGAGTCCGGACGGTGGCCGTGGTCGGGTTCCGTCGGCACCATGCTCCTCTCGTCTGATGGCAACGAGACCGCGCATCCTCCACGCGGGAGCTCGATCAGTTGTTCTAATATCCCATCGGCACAGTTCCGCGGCTAGGCGGCCGCCAACACGTTGAATCACCCCGGCGATCACCCGAATCACTCGGCACAAACCGGGCCCGACGGCTGCGGCGGTATGATCGGAAGAGAACCGAGTGTGACTTCGGGCGAGCCGAAGCCTTTGCTCGTCGGTGTCGGGGAACGCCGCAGTCAGGAAGGCGGGACGGTTGAGTCCTGCACAGCACTCGACACCTGCGCTCATCGCGCGCCCGATCCAGGGTGATCTCGCTGAGCGTTTGAGTGAATGGGCATCCCTGACGGTCGTGCGGGGACGTCATGGCCGCGGGGGGGCCATCGGTATTGCTGCCTGGCTGCAGCGCTTCAGCCCGGAGCAGCTCAAGTGGCTGTGGGTGACGGCACAGGGCGGCGAGGACCTCGAGAGAACGCTCCACCGCTCGCTTCAATCGGAGTACGGCGACACGGCTCGGACGCCGTGGCGGATCGCGCCCAATGCCTTCGACGAGCTAGAGGGGCGTCTTCTCATCGAGCCGGCCGATCGAAAATTCGTCCTCGTCATCGACGACTTTCAGGAAGTACGCGACGAGGCGACCCTGAGGACGTTGATCGGCCTCCTCGAGCGTCATCAGCGCTTCTTCGTCTACGTGTGCAGTCGCGCACCGCATCTCGTCGAATCGCTGGCTGTGGGCGTGGTTGCCGTCAACGTCGTCGAATTCGAAGGTCTCTTGCCGGCAGCCGGCGAAGTTCTCGACGTGATCCGGGCGATCGGGGCCCTGCTCGAGCCGGAATGGCGGGAGCGCCTGCGCGATGTGCTCCCCGACTGGGAATCGACCGCGAAGACCGTGTTGGCTGCAGCTGATGAGCTCGGCGTACGGCCTGCTGCCGTCGACGAGTACCTGCGCACCGATGTATTGGCGCCAATTCAGGACGAAGGCCTGGTCGAGCAACTGATGCGCCTGTCCTTGACGGAAGCAATCAGTTGGGACCTGTTTCGGGACCTGTGCGACGATCCCGACCCGGACCGCCTTCTTGCCTCGCTGGAAGCGTCTGAGTTGCTGGAGCACGTCAACGGACCCGACGGCGTGCGGTTCTCGATCACCGCAGCAGCCCGCGACATCCTCCGTGAGCAATACAGCACGACCGATCCGGAGGGTGCACGAGCTTTCCACCGCCGTCTCGCCACGTGGCACGCCGGCCATAGCGACGCGCTCGACTTCGTCCATCAGTTCCATCATGCTTCCGCAGGCGGGGACTACGAGCTCATGGATCGTCTGTGGGAGATGCATCTCTGGGCAATGATCAGCCAGAATGCCGGCCTGTTGTCCGACACCCTTGAAGCGCTGCCCGCCGAGGCGGTGGAGTGCCGGCCAACGATGCAGGTCGTGCGCGAGCTCTTGAAGATGGCGGTCACCGATTCGGAAGTCGGCCACCTGGCGACGTTGCGGCTGTTTGCCGATACGTGCGCGGGCTTGCTGCGGCAGCACTGGGACACGATGTCGGCGAACGATCTGCTCATCGTCGCGACCGGCTACTTGATCCAGCTTCGCCTCCTCGGCCGATTCGAGGACTCAGCCGTCTTCGGCGACCGCATCAGCGCGAGAGCGAGAGCACTCGCCGGGACAGGGCAAGTGGCAAGGAGCAGATTGGCGTGGTTCAGCGTGCAAAGGGGTATCACGCTGTCCTTGCTCGCTGACGACGACGGCGCCATCCGCTCGTACCGCCGCGCGTGGGAGTACGGGACGGGATCGGGAGCCGACTTCGTACAGTCACGGGCCGCCGCCAACCTGGCCCTCACCTACGCGTTGCACGGGGAGACGGTGCGTGCTCGCGATTGGCTCGACCGTCACCGGAGTTTCGACACGGGCAACTGGCCTGGCGACGACGTCAACGGGATCGGCGGCCACTTGGCGGCCGGGTTCCTGGCCCTCGATCGCCTCGACGACGCCGGCGTTCGAGCGGAGCTGGCCTACCTCGGCGACGGCACGGCACAAGTCGAGCTCTGGCCATATGTCGCCTACTTGCGGGCACAGCACGCCCTCCGTTCCGGGGAGCCGCACGATGCGCTCGCTCGCCTGTATCAGGTCGTGGGAGCGTCCGATATCGACTTGAACAAGCCGAGTGCGGCGGCCGCGCTCGTGGCTCGCGCCAGTGCGGACCTCCTCATTGCTTGCGGGCAGGGCGAGAAGGCCAAGCAGCTCATCGATGCGAAGGGGAGGGGCCAGCGCCTGAACCGTGTCCCGGCCGGGCGGATTCGTCTTCTCCAGGGAGGTGCGGATCCGGGCATCTTTCTCGATCCGTCGATGAGGGATCCGTTCACGTCGACCCGAGACCAGCTCGAGCTCCTGCTCATCGGTGCGGTAGCCGCGCTTCGGGGAGACGGTACGGCCGGTCCTACCCGCCTGATCAACCAAGCCCTCGACCTGTATCGCGAGACCGGGGTCCTGCGCCCGTTCGGGACGATATCCGTGCCGGATCTCGCCCAGCTCTTGGCTCTCGCCGACGGAGAGCTCGACCCGAGCGATGTTGCAATCCTCAGTCGCGAGCTTCCGGTCTATCCCTGCAGCCTCAGCTTGATCGAGCTCAGCACGCACGAGCATGCCGTCTTGCGCGCCCTGGCCGGCACGGGCTCCCGGCAGATGATCGCCGACTCGCTCTTCGTGTCCGTCAACACGGTGAAGACGCAGATCGCCAGTATTTACAAGAAGATGGACCTGCGAACTCGCGCCGAGGCACTCTCTCGGGCGCGTGAGCTCGGCCTGTTGCCACAGGACGCCGCTGTCTGAGATCTCCGTGCAGACAGGGACTTGTGGCCCTGTTCAGCAACGCCGCCCGCTCGTACCATCTCCTTCGGCGGGTGCGTCGTCGTCCCCGGTTGCCCCTGGGAGGCGCACCCCAGAGGGAGACAGGCTCATGACGCTCAACCTGGCCACGATGCTGCGTGAGTCCGCCCGAGCCCATCCGAGCAAGGCCGCCGTGCTCTTCGACGGTGGAGCGCTCACCTACGCAGAGATCGACGCTCTTTCGGACCACTTCGCCGCCGGTCTCCGGCGCGAGGGCATCAAGGCATCACAGGCGGTGGCGCTTCAGCTGCCGAACATCCCTCAGTTCGTCATCGCCTATTTCGGCATCCTCAAAGCCGGCGGCGTCGTGGTCCCGCTCAACGTGCTGCTGAAGGCTCCTGAGGTGACGTTCCAGCTAGCCGATTGTGAGGCGAAGGCCCTCATCACCTGGGCGGGGGTGGCGATGGAGGCAGCCAAGGGAGCGGCCGACGCCGGCCTCGACCGCATCTTCGTCGTCAACATGCCGGGCGCCACCGAGTTGCCGGTCGGCCGCGCCTTCGAGGAGCTGCTTGCCGGACCACACGACAAGACGCCGGTCATGGAGCAGACCGAACCTGGGGACACGGCCGCGATCGTCTACACCTCTGGGACGACCGGACGGCCCAAGGGCGCCGAGCTGAGCCACTTCCAGCTCTACATGAATGCCGAGACGCCTGGCCGCCTGTTCGGGATCCGCGATGACGACGTCGTCATGGTCGTGCTGCCGCTGTTCCACGTGTTCGGGTTGAGCAGCGAGCTCAACGTCTGCGTGCGCTTCGGCGCCACGATGTCGCTCGTCCCCCGATTCGAGCCCCGGAAGGTCCTCGAAGTCATCGAGCGCGACCGTGTCACGGTGTTCGAGGGCGTGCCGACCATGTACATCGCGCTGCTGAACTACGCCGATCTCGATCGCTACGACCTCTCGTCGCTGCGCGTCGGCATCTCCGGTGGCGCTGCCATACCGGCGGAGATCATCGACGAGGTCGAGGCACGTTTTGGCATCGTCATCCTCGAGGGTTATGGGATGACCGAGACCGCCTCCACGACCACGTTCAACATCAGCGCCGAGGAGCGGAAGATCTACAGCGTCGGCAAGCCGATCTGGGGCGTCGACCTCGAGGTATGGGACGAGCACGGAGAGGCCCTCCCGGACGGTCCCGAGCACGTCGGCGAGCTCGTGATACGAGGCGTCAACACACCGAAGGGGTACTTCAGGAACCCGGAGGCAACGGCCGAAGCGTTTGCCGGAGGTTGGTTCCACACCGGCGATCTCGGGTACCGCGACGAAGACGGGTTCATCTTCATCGTCGACCGGAAGAAGGACTTGATCATCCGGGGCGGCTACAACGTCTATCCGCGGGAGGTCGAGGAAGTCCTCTACACCCACCCGAGCGTGGCTGAGGCTGCCGTCGTGGGCGTTCCCCATCCCCTCCTCGGGGAGGACATCAAGGCCTTCGTGGAGCTGAAGGCGGGGGCGACGGCGACCGAGGCCGAGATCATCGCCTTCGTGAAGGAGCGTTTGGCCGCCTACAAGTACCCTCGGTCGGTCGAGTTCCGTTCGGACCTTCCAAAGGGAGCGACGAGCAAGATCCTGAAGGAGTCGCTGAAGGCTTCGTCGCCTGCTCCCATCGACTGACGGCGCGCCGGGTTGCTCGCCCGGTATCAGTCGGTGCTGTCGGCGTAGGCGGCGTCGGCACGAGCGGCGAGCTCGCCCATCCGGTGCCGGGCACGGACGACCACCGTTCCCATGACGACCAGGGCGACCCCGACGAGAACCCAGGTGATCGTGCCCGATGTGCGGCGAAGCGTGTTGCCGGCGACATACGACAGGTAGGTGAAGATCCCGGCCCATACGGCGGCGCCGGCGATGTTGGCGACCGAGAACCGCAGCAGCTGCATGCGGCTCATGCCCGCCAGGAAGGCGGCGTAGGTACGCAGGATCGAGACGAAACGACCGAAGAACACGACCTTCGAGCCATAGGAGTCGAACAGGTACCGGCTGATGCGCAGCTTGCCCTCGTCGAGCCGGATCTTGTGGCCCCAACGCCGGACGAGCCGGTACCCGCCGACTCGCCCGAGCACATAGCCGATCTGGCCACCGATGGTCGCAGCCGCCGCTGCCACGACGAAGATCAACCACGGTGAGAGATGATGGCTGTGACCGGCATAGCTCCCGGCCAGGATGACCGCAGTCTCCCCAGGGAGCGGAACGCCGAAGGCCTCCGTCAGCACGAAGAGGGCTACGGCCCAGTAGCCCCACGTCTCGACGAGGTGGTTCATCAGCGCGCCGACATGGTGATGAAGTCCCGTGCCCACCAGGACTCGAAGAACGTGTACGGACCTTGAACGGTTCCAGGCAGGAGATCGGAGCCGTTGCCGGGAGCGGCGGCCCCCCGCGGTGAAGCCGGGCCGTAGGTGACGAACACGGTCCAGTCGGGGTTCATGTCGAGTGTCATCGCACGGACGCAGCCGGCCCGCACGAGCAAAGCGGCAAGCTGCGTGATCTCGAGGCTCGGGCCGGTCACGTAGACGAGCGCCCCGCTGGCAGTGACTCCGACGCCGGAGCGCCAGACCGCCGGGACGCCTCCGAGCGTGGCGCCCCAGACTCCCGTGTCGTAGGCGTTGAGGCCCGGCACCGGCTTTCCGCCGTCCACGAGCAGCGTCAGGTTCTGACGGACGGCCACGACTTGGGATGTCATCCGAACATCGCGACCCCAGCTCCCAACCGTCACGTCGCCGTTCCGGTAGATCACGAGGGATGCACCGCCCTTGCGGAGCGGGTACACCATCCGGCCCTCCGCGTAGTACCCGCCACCGGCGGCCGGGAACTTGAAACCCCCGTTGAAGGCGGCAACGACCGTCCGTGCCCTGGACGGGGAGATCGGGGCGGTGAGCGACCACGGGCCGTGTCCCGGGCTCAGGCTGCCCGAGTACAGCTGCGCCCGGAGGAGCCGCGGGTCCATCCAGGCGATGCCGGATGCACTCGTCGATCCCGGAGCCACGAGCGTGGTCTCGTAGACGGCCGCCTGTCCTCCGACGAGACGCCCGGCGGGATGCCAGCGCCCCTGTCCGGTGCCCCCCGCCGAGCTGAACGGCCGGAGGGCCGCACGTGGCGGCAGCAGGACCGGCTGGGGTGCGTGGCGGCGGGGCGGCCTCGACGCGGCTCGAGTCGTCGGAGTGGTCCCGGTGCTCCCCGCACGGGTGGACGTCGGCTGGGTCACTGTCGGCCGTGGGGCGTTCACCGATGTTGCCGCACAAGCAGCAGCAAGGACGGCGGTGGCGAGGAGCACCGCCCGGCGAGCGGCTCGGCGGCCGCCGCGCTCACCGGCGGCGGGGCTCACCGACGGCTTTCCGGAGGAGCGCCGGCTCGCCGGACGTGCGCTCATGCTCAGCTCGGAGCAACTCGGCTCTCGGCACGGACCTTCGATCTCCTCACGTCAGGCTCAGCCCGGAGACTAAGGACTGAGGGTGAAGAACCACACCAGCAATCGGCAAAGCTTCGACAAAGGAGCGCGACGATACGATCCCGCCACGACTACGGAGGAACCTTGCCGACGATCCTAGGAACCGGGCTGCCGTTGCCCGACAGCCGAGCAACCCGCGGCTCGGCAGCGAGATGATTCGTCCCCCGCGGGCTTGGTACGGAGCTGCTGTCGGCCTCGCGACGCTCATGAGTGCGGCTGCAGCCTGCAGCTCGGCTGGCAGCGAGAATTCCCTTCCGATTTCCTCGGCCCCTCCATCCTCGTCGGCGACGACCCAGGCGCAGCCGCCCGCAGCGCCGCTCTGGTACGTCTCGATCGGCGACTCGTATGCAGCCGGCTACCAGCCGACGGGACCGCACTCCGGGCACACCGACACGAACGGCTTCGCGTACCAGGTGCCACGGCTCGCCGTTGCAAAGGGCTACGACTACCGGCTCGTGAACTTCGGGTGCGGCGGGGCGACCACGACCTCGATCCTCCATTCACCCGGCTGCCCCCAGCTCGGCCCCGGCGCAACTCCGTATCCGGGGCAAAGTCAGGCCGCCGCCGCCGAGGCCTTCCTGCGGAGCCACGGCGGCAGGGTCGGCTTGATCACCGTCTCGATCGGAGGCAACGACGTCACGTCCTGCATCGCCGCCCGGCAGCCGGTGTCATGTGTCGCCGCCGCCGTCAAGACCGTCAAAAAGAACCTCGAGGTGCTGCTGCAAGGCCTCCGGCAGGCCGCCGGCGCCTCCGTCCCGATCGTCGGCACGACGTACCCGGATGTGATTCTCGGCCTCGACATCTCGAAAGCACCGGCCTTGCGCGAGCTCGCGCAGCTGTCGGTCATTGCCTTCAAGGACTTGATCAACCCCACGCTCAAGAAGTGCTACTCGTCCGTGCATGCCGAATTCGTCGACGTCACGGCCGCCACGGGCGCGTACGGGTCGCTCCGGCAGCTGACCGAGCTCCATCCGTACGGGCGGGTACCGGTTCCGGTGGCGAGAGTCTGCACCTTGACGTTCTTCTGCGAATACCACGACATCCACCCGCGCACGTCCGGATACACGATCATCGCGAAGCTCGTGCTGGCCACCCTGCCGTTGCAGCACCACCGATGAATTCGCGGGATTCCTCCCGTCTCACCTTGCAGGAGACAACAATGGTCCGCACGCGCCGATGACGGCTATCGACAAATGACCGAAACGACGAAGGGAGCACCGATGAGCGGAGTGCGAGTTCTGGTGGGCACGAAGAAAGGTGCCTTCATCCTGACCTCGGATGCGAAGCGCCAGTCCTGGGACGTGAGCGGCCCTCATTTCGCCGGTTGGGAGATCTACCACCTGAAAGGCTCGCCGGCCGACCAGAACCGGTTGTACGCCTCGCAGTCGAACGGCTGGTTCGGACAGCTCATCCAGCGCTCCGACGACGGCGGCCTGACCTGGGCACCGGTCGGCAACGAGTTCCGGTACGAAGGGGTGCCGGGGACACACCAGTGGTACGACGGGACACCGCATCCGTGGGAGTTCGCCCGCGTGTGGCATCTCGAGCCGTCGTTGCACGACCCCGATACCGTCCTCGCCGGCGTCGAGGATGCTGCCCTGTTCAAGTCTGTCGATGGAGGCGTGTCCTGGAACGAGCTGGCGGGGCTTCGCGGCCATGGATCGGGATCGTCCTGGCAGCCCGGCGCCGGGGGGATGTGCCTGCACACGATCCTGGTCGACCCGAGCGATCCGGAGCGGATCTTCGTGGCGATATCGGCCGCCGGCGTCTTTCGCAGCGACGACGGGGGGGCGACTTGGCGCCCGACGAACCGGGGTCTGCAATCCGAAGGGATCCCTGACACCGATGCCGAGGTCGGCCATTGCGTCCACCACCTTGCGATGCACGCCTCACGCCCGCACACGCTGTACATGCAGAAGCACTGGGACGTCATGCGCAGCGACGACTCCGGCGAGTCCTGGAACGAGGTCAGCGGCAATCTGCCCACCGACTTCGGCTTTGCCATCGACGTCCACGCGCACGAGCCCGAGACCATCTACGTCGTGCCCATCAAGAGCGATTCGGAGCACTTTCCACCGGACGGCAAGCTTCGCGTCTATCGCAGCACAGTCGGCGGTAACGAATGGGAGCCGCTCACGAGCGGGCTCCCGCAGAGCGATTGCTACGTCAACGTGTACCGCGATGCCATGGCCGTGGACTCCCTCGACTCCTGCGGTGTGTACTTCGGTACCACGGGCGGCCAGGTCTATGCGTCCGCGGACGCCGGCGACAACTGGGCGCCGATCGTCCGCGACCTGCCAGCCGTCCTCTCGGTAGAAGTTCAGACGCTGGCGTGATCCGAGTCGTGCTGCCGGCACACCTGCGGACACTCGCCCACGTCGATCGAGAGGTGTGCGTCGAAGTTGCCGGCGAGCCAACGCAGCGAGCCGTGATCGACGCGCTCGAAGCGAGCTATCCGGCGCTGCGGGGCACACTCCGGGATCCGGTCACCGACAAGCGCCGAGCGTTCGTTCGCTTCTTCGCATGCGAGGAGGACCTGTCCCACGAAGCTCCGGACGAGCCGCTCCCCGAGAAGGTCGTCTCCGGTGCCGAGCCCTTCATTGTGATCGGAGCGATGGCCGGTGGGTGACAGCCTGACCGGGTGGAGTGAAGAGGATGTCCGTCTCTACGATCGAGACGCTCGGCGCCCAAGCTGAGCTCCTGGAGGGAGGCACAACAGTGGACTGGAAGCTCGAGCTCGTGGTCGTGCCCGTGTCGGACGTCGACCGTGCGAAGGTGTTCTACGTGGAGCGGTGCGGGTTTCGCCTGGATGTGGATCACCGGGCGGGCGACGACTTCCGTGTCGTGCAGGTCACGCCGCCCGGCTCTGCCTGCTCGATCACGCTGATGAAGAACCTGGAGGCACCCGGATCGCTGCAGGGCTTGCATCTCATCGTGTCCGACATCGAGGATGCCCGCCACGAGCTCCTCCGGCGCGGAGTCGATGCCGGTGAGATCTTCCACTTCGTCGATGGCAATCAGCAACCCGGGCCGGATCCCGAGCGCAGCGATTACGGCTCGTTCCTCGGCTTCAGCGATCCGGACGGCAACGGCTTCGTCGTCCAGGAGGTGAGGCAGGCGGTTCGGTGAAAGCCGGCCTTCCGGGACGGGCACAGAGGCTGAGGCGGCCGCTTTTGCACATCTTGACAGGTGGTTCCCGCCGACAAGTGGCGCGAACCACCTGTCAAGATTCGAGGCTCCGGCGGTGCGGCGAGCCTGTCGTGGGTCTACAGACGCGACACCACCCCCCGAGCCGGTGGATGTCCGACCCGGGGGGTGGAAACGCCGTGCGCTCGCCGATCAGCCGCTCAGGGGTTGATCCCCGGCGTGTTGGCGGCGGCGTAGTGCGTGGCAATCTGCGTCGGGCTGAGCGCGTACGGGTACACAGCAACGTCCGCCATGTCCCCGTTGAAGTAGGAGCTGTTCGGCTGCGTCGTGCCCTGGCTGTTCCCACCCCAGGGGTCGAGATTCCACGCCCCGAGGTTGTCGCCGCCGATCCGCCAGTACCCGGTGTAGGACTGCGGCGTCGTGTTCGAGTTGGTGCCGACGAGCTGGCCGTCGACCCACATCGTCATTCCGGCCACCGGGTCCAGCGTGGCGACGACGTAATGCCACTGGCCGTCGTTGTAGACGTTGTTCGACTCGATGGTCTCGGTCTGGTTGTTCCAGACGCCGAAGACGAGCTGACCGTCGTTCATCATGTAGATGTGACGGTCGTAGTTGGAGCTCCAGCCCGTCTGGTTGTTGCCGAAGCCGATCAGCTTGCCACCGGTGTTCGTCGTGGTCTTGAACCAGCCCTCGATCGTGAAGGCGCTCGGGCCGGTCACGGCGTTCGTCGAGCTGACGAGCCCGGAGACCCCGTCGAATGACGGGACGGTGTCGGTCGCCCCGGCAAGGGGACCAGGCGTGACAGCTCCGGGGTCGACCCCGGAGCTCTCGTAGGTGCCGGTGAAGGCGTTCGGCGAGAGGTCCTGTGCCGTCGTGGAACCGGACGGATCGTTGAGCGGCCAGAAGAAGGACGGGCCGTCGCCGAGCACGTCGGCGGAGTAACCCTGGGTCGGGCTTGTCGCCGAGACGGTCACAGACGCCGAGGCGGCCGACTTCGCCGACGTGTTCGTCCCGTCGCTCGCCGTCACCTGGTAGGTGTACGACTTGCCCGGCGTGAGCCCCGTGTCGTTGAAGTGCAGGACCGGGAGTGCCCACGGCCACGACGTCGCCTGCAGGCTGCCGATCGCGGCGACCGTGCCGTGCCGGTAGATGTTGTACGTCAAGGTGCCGTCGTCGGAGTCGCTCACGGCGTTGAACGTCACGGTGACGACCCCTGCACGGCTGCTCGTGGCAGTCGGCGCTGCCGGCTTTCCGGGCGTGGTCGTGTCGGGGCCGGGGGCGAACCGTGTGAGGCCCTGCTGAGCGATCCCGTTCACGGTGGTGAAATCGCCGCCGACGAACAACTGCGTGCCGTCAGTGGTCATGTCACCAGGCCCCAGGGGCTCCACGCCACCAGGTGCGTTCGTGTCCGGCGTCCAGTGGCCGAGCGATCCGTCCACGAGCGACTGGGCGAGCAGGTGATGGGTGACCCACCCGCCGCCCGGGTTGTTCACCTGCGGGAAGCCACCAGGTGCGTAGGCGCAGTCGTGTGCATGTGAGCCCTTGTAGAGCCACCCGTTCACGATCTCGATGGTCTGTGTGGCACCGAGGCAGTCGTTCTGCCACACGAGTGTGCCGGTGCTGACCGTGGCGGCAAAGTCGCCGTCGAAGCAGCCCCCTCCGGTGCCCTCCGCAGAGACGTAGACCGTCGGCGTGCCGCTGGCATCGCTGATGATGACGTCCTTCACGTCGGACAGGCAGCCCGGGTAGTTGGGAACGATCGTCGCCGCGAACGGGTCGCTGGCACCGGTCGTCGGATCCGTCGACCCGATCGCCTGCTGGATGGCGCCGTTGAACGTCGTGAAGTAGCCACCGATGATGACGCGCGTGACCTGCGGGTCGACCGCAACCGACGTGACGGAGCCGTTGAGGACCGGATTCCACGCAAGCAGGCTGCCCGGACTCGTGGCGCCGACAGGGGCCACAGCGGCGGCATCCGTTCGGGCGGCGCCGTCCGCCTTGGAGAAGCCACCGCCGAAGTAGATGGCACTGCCATCGGCAGCCGGGGCGATCGTGTCGACGAACCCGGGCGCTGACGGCTTCCAGTTCGACACGACGTTGCCCGTGGCGATGTTGATGGCCGCAAGGTCGTCGTGGTATGCCCCGTCGACGTCGGTAAAGCTCCCACCGACGTACAGAGTCTTGCCATCGGCTGAGACCGCCAGCGCCTTCACCGTTCCGTTGATGGTGGGTGCAAAGGCCAGCAGCGCGCCTGTCGCCGAGTTGAAGGCCGCCAAGTAGGTACGTGGGTTCTCGTCAGTGCCCAAGGGCTCGCCGGGTGGGCGCACCGACGTGAACGCACCGCCGGCATAGACGACGTTGTTCGAGTAGGCGAGCGACCACACCGTGCCGTTGGTCTGATACATCGACGAGGTGGTAGCACTGAGGTTCTGGCCAGGGCCGCCACCCGAGGCCACGGCCGATGTCTGCAGCACCGGGATGACCGCCACCATGGAGACCGCAAGACCGACGGCCGCCAATCCCATACACGCTCTTGCCTTCATTTCGGTTCCCCTTCTTCCCGCTAACTATGGATGCACAATTGGCGTCGACGCGGCGTCGCCCGTCGTCGGAACACCCGAATGGGTTGCGACCTGTTTGCCGTGCCTACGGTCTCGTCACGACCGCCATGTGCGAGCGTGGACGCCCCGAAGGCGGTCGCTTGCGCCGAGTTCGCCATGTCATGCATCCGCTGTGCCATTTCATCCTCGCTTGTCCTGGCACTCCACCGATGCGAAGATCTCGTTACGAGATTCTCGCGCCGCGGCCGACTATACACCCCGACTGTTGCGGTGCAAGCAGTCCCTTTTTCACTCTACGTGGTCGAGAGATTACGTTGAGAGACATGTGGGGTTCAGGGCGACCAATACAACGGCAACTCCGCGCCCGACCCCGCTCATCATGGGCGGCTGGAAGCTGGGTGTCAGTACACGTTCGGCAGGAGCCGCATCGCCTCGGTGCTGAGGCCCCAAAGGATGGCGAACATTACCGGGGCGCCCACCAGCCATGCCTGGGCACGACCCCAGCGGGACCACAGCCACACGAGGGCGATCGAACCGACGAGGAGCGCCTGCAGCCAGAACACCACGAACGGCCAGGCTGTCGGGTCGCTCCGACCTTGCACGTCCACCGGCGATACGGCGGTGGGCCGACCAGTGGGTGCCGCCACGGACTTGCCTTGCAGCAAGGCGTCGACATAGACGAGGTGATTGCCGGCGAGGCGCCCGAGCCACCCGGAGCCGGCCGAGGTGACGAGCGTGAGCACGGCGCCGGTTGTCGAGATGTCCGGGAGCGGCTGATCGGCGACGAGCTGGCCGTTGACCCGGAAGGCAAACGTCCCTTGTCCCGTCGTCACCGTGATCACGTCTCCGCCTCGGAGCCGGGTGATGCCCCCGAACGGCGCACCTGCAGTCGTGCTCCTGCCCATCACGATGGACTCTCCGACCTGACCCGGCAAAGGAGAGTCCGGGAGGTGCCCGGGACCCGCCAGCAGATTGCTGGCGGACGTGCCCTCGACGACCACGACGTTGTGGAGCCCGGCAGCCGGCGAATTGAGTACGGCGATCGGTGTCCCGGGCTTTATGGAGCCACCGATGCTCGGAGCGATGGCGCTCGACGGGTCGACGAGGCCCCGGAACGCCGCGTAGAGCTGTTGCTGGCTTCGCTGCTCCTGCAGGGCGCTGAAGCCGTATGCGAAGGCCCCGAAGAAACACGCGACGACGCCGAATGCCGTGAGGGCCGCGAGCACGATGGCGAGCGCGCCGGGCATCTGAGGTCGACCGATGGGCGTGGGGCTCGGAGCCGGCGACGGCACCGCCACGGGTGCGAGCGTGATCACCAGCGCCCGCGCCGGCGGCCGACCAGATACGTGACAGACACTCCCAACAAGCACAGCAGCGCGAGAGCAAAGGTCAGGAGCACCGAGACCGGGCCGCCTCCGAGATCGGCGCCCAACGCCCGCCCAAGCGAAAAGACGCTTCGTTGGGCCCGCGGAGTGACCACATGATGACCTCGCCCGGATGGTGCGGTCGTCGTCGTCGTCATCGGCGAGCCTGGGGTCGTCGTCGTCGTGACCGGGATCGTCGTCGGCGGCGGCTTGGTCCCGCCCGTGCCGAGGGGTGCCGTCATCGACGGCAGCTCGCCGTTCTGTGCGGCCACGTCAGCGGCGGCGGCAAGGGTGTAGTCGGCCAGGCCCGACAATCCGTTCGCCTTCGTCAGCGGGAGGTATCCCGGAGGGAGCTGGCCCACCCCGAGGCCTACCTGTTGCCCGGTGGTCGCCGCGAACTGAAGGAGCGAGGCATAGTCCTTCGCGTTGGCCGAGGGCAGCCCGGAGGTCGGGACGGCGGCATAGACGACCATGGTTCCGGGGTAGGCCGGTGCGCCTGCCGAAGTTGCACTCAGCTCCGTGTACGGGATCGGCCACGTGCCGGTCCCCTTGTCCGGCTTGAGCAGCGCTGTCGCCGCCTGTAACGACGCGTCCGACGGCGTGACGAACGTATTGGCAGTCGTCTGCAAGGCGGCCGCACGCAGTTGGTACCGCTGGTCGTCCCCGAGCGGCGTGATGCCGATCATGAAGCGATATCCGACGGTCTGGGTGCCGAGCGCGACCAGCTTCTCCCCCACGCTCGTCCCGTCGATCTGCGAGCAAACCGTCGTGGAGTTGGCGATCGCGAACTGCATCGCGTAGCTGACGTCCTCGAGCGTGGGCATCGGTGCGGCGACGAGCGGGAGGTACGGCACCGGGCTGTTGTGCAGGCAGTCGTTGTTGTCGGAGGCGTACCAAGCCTTCGGCTGGAACGTCGACAGCAGCGGCCACTGGTCGATCGGGAGCTTGATGCCTTTGTAGGCAGGGTTGACGACCATGCCCGAGGGATCTGGCTTCCCGTTGAGCCACGCTCTGGCTTCCGGGTTGTCGTTGATGTAGGTCGTCAGCGCCTCCATCACGTCTGAGTCGCTTGACAGGGCGACGAGCTCGGCGGCCGACTCCGAGGCGGCCACACCTTTCGTGATGCCTGGGTTCAGTGCGATGAACTCTGGGTCCAACGTGATGTCGAGTGGATTGTGCGACAGCACCGGGTCCTCTTGCTGCACGGGCAGCTCGGCCGGGTAGGACTCCGTCAGGAGTTTCGCCAGCAGGAGCGGCGTCAGCCTGAGCTTCGTATACGGCTGTCCGTTGGCGCCGTCGATGACATAGGAGATCGAGAAACCCGTGACGGCCACCGGCGCGTCCACGACGGGCTTGCCGTAGCCCCCCGGTTGCGGGTCGCTCGTGAAGGCCGCTTCGGCATTACCGGTCGCCAGCAGGTTGCGGGCCTCCGCTTCTCCGGTCTGCACGTGGATGAACGAGAAGAGCTTGGGGTTGAGGCAGAAATGCGGAGCCCACTGCCCGGTCGCCTGGATCATGAGCTCAGAGCCGTAGATGAGGACGGAGTTCTTCGACCCGACGACGTCGCAGGCGCTCGCGGGCACGGCGAAGCTCAGCGGAACCGTGATGCGGTTCTGCCAATTCGACGGGCTCCACCACAGGCTGCCGCTCACGGTCAGGTCCTCGCCGCCCACGGGGTTCACGAGCTGGCCAGGTGCAAAGGCGCCCTTCTCCTCGCACAATGCCAGGTTGGCGGAACCGCCTGCCGAGGACGACGCGCAGCTGATCCCCATGATCGGCACGGCAACGAGAGCGCAGGGCACGGTCTCCGAGCAGCCGAGGGAAGCGTTCTCCGACGACGTCCAGACGTCGAAGTTCGTCGTGCCTCGGCCGTCGAGCCCGGTGACACCGAACGTCTCGTTGCTCGGCAACGCGGACCCGCCGACGTTCTGCGACTCGGGCGGCTGGCCTGCACAGCCTGCAGGGCCTTCGTAGTACACCTCACCGTCGGCGGCGACGAACGGCACCCAGTGCTGGGTGGGCGCCGGCAGGTACTTGCACGGCGCTGGCAACGTAGACGGAGCACCCACGACCTGGGCCCGTCCCGCCGGCGTGGCGAACTGGTCCAACCGATACGGAGGGAACTGCGTCTGGAACGTGTCCTGGTAACGCTCGCTCCAGCTCTGGGTCCAACAGGTCTCCGGGCTCATGCGATCCTTCGCCGGTGCGCCGGCAGAGTCGATCCCGCGGCACTCGAGGATTACGAACGGGTACTCCTCCTGCTGGGCCTCGATCGAGCTCTGGTCGGCGACGATGCCGCCGGTCGGGTGGGCGCCCGACCACGAGACGACGATCTCCTGGCGACCGCGCAGATTCGTGGTCTGGCTCACGTGCAGCGAGACGGTGCGGCGGTCGACGACGTCTTCCTTCCCGTTCACGAGGAACTCGCGGATGATCGTCTTGGTCTTGGAGGAGGCGCCCGAGGAGACAGTTGCCGTGGCCCTGGCAACGCCGGCCGACGCGGCGACGAGCGCGAACGTCGCCGCCAGGCACAGGGCCACGAGGCCGA
>JBEKMC010000004.1:0-71218 GCA_050008715.1 Acidimicrobiales bacterium
TCGAGCGACGGCGGCAGCAGTGTTCGCGGCCCGACGAGCACGACCTCGGCACCGAGCGTCGTCATGGCGAGCACGTCGGACCGCGCCACCCGGCTGTGGCGGATGTCCCCGACGATGCCGATGCGCAAGCCGCGGAGGTCCTCCGGGCCGGCTGTGCCGGCGGGAGTGCGCTCGAGGAGCGCCTCGCGGATCGTGTAGCAGTCGAGCAGCGCCTGGGTCGGGTGCTCGTGTTGGCCGTCGCCGCCGTTGACGACGCTCGCCTTCGTCCAGGCGCGCACCTGCGACGGCACTCCGGAGGACTTGTGGCGCACGATCATGGCGTCGACGCCCATGGCGTCGATCGTCTCGATGGTGTCGCGCAGCGACTCCCCCTTCTCCAGTGAGGACGAGGAGGCGCTGAAGGACATGACGTCGGCTGAGAGGCGTTTCGCGGCTGCTTCGAACGAGAGCCTCGTGCGAGTCGAGGCTTCGAAGAACAACGTGGCGACCGTCTTTCCCCGCAGCGCCGGCACCCGGTTGATCGGGCGCTCGGCCACCTCCTTGAAGGCGTCGGCGAGATGGAAGATGCCGAGCATTCCCTCACGATCGAGATCGGTGATCGACACCAGATGCCGCACGCCGGCGCTGCCCGGTGGCCGAGGGGTTCCCGGCTCGGCCGGGGTCGACTCGGCGGCTTGTGAGTCGGTGGTCTCGAGTGTCGTCGTCATTGGGGGCTCCTCTCGGCGACGAGCTCGCCGATGTTCACGCCTTCGGAGGTCACGTCTACGACCTCGTCACGCCTTGTTGGCAAGTTCTTCCCGACATAGTCGGGTCGGATGGGCAGCTCACGGTGCCCACGGTCCACCATGACGGCCAGTTGCACCGCCCGGGCACGGCCGTAGTCGGCAAGGGCGTCGAGCGCCGCCCGTACGGTCCGGCCGGTGAACAGGACGTCGTCGACGAGCACGACCGTCGCACCCGTCAGGTCGACGGGGATGCTCGTGACCTCCTCCGGCAGGACCGGCCGCAGGCCGATGTCGTCGCGGTAGAAGGCCACGTCCAGGGTCCCGAGCGGGACGTCGGCCCCTTCGATCTCTTTCAGCTCGGCGACGAGGCGCTCGGCCAGCGGCACCCCGCCGGTCTGGAGGCCGACGACGGCCACCTGCGCCAGCCCGTGGTTACGCTCGATGACTTCGTGGGCGATGCGCCGGAGGGCTCTCGACACCTCGTCGGTGTCCATCACCTGAGCCCGGGCAACAAAAACGCGCCCCCCGGGGCGCGCCAACCTTCGTTCTCGTTCGGCCACTCGGGCTCCCTTTCGTCCGTTCGGGCCTCACGGGACCCGCTTCACGTCCGAGTGGTCAGTGTAGTTCATGGCGGCGTGGGGGCGGCGGGCGGCGGGTGCGCGGGCGGGCCGGCGGGGTTTCTTGGGGCCGGCGCTGACAAGTTGGCTGGTCCGGCGACGCATATACGCGCCACGGAACCAGCCAACTTGCGATGACACACCCTGCAGGAATCATGTCCCCATGGACGAACCCTGGAAGCTCCTCATGGAGGTGTGCAAGGCGTCGGCCGGCGTCGTGACCGCCTCGCAGGCGGCTGCCCTCGGCCTCGAGAAATCGTTCCTCCCCCGGCTCGTGAGCTCGGGCACCGTGGTAAGGGAGTGGCCGGGTGTGTACCGGCTCACCGCCTACCCTCTCGGCCGCGATCAGCGAGTGCGGATCGCCGTCCACGTCGGCGGCGTCATCTCGCACGAGACGGCCGGCGTGCTCTTGGGCTACGAGGGTTTTGGCGACGCCCAGGTCCACGTGACCGTTCCGCACGGGTTGCTCGTGGCCGCCCCGGCGTGGGTGTCGATCCACGAGACGCGTCGCCCGCTCACGGGGTCGACGACGGTCATTCGGGGTGTCGCGTCTACCGGCCCGTTGCGAACGGTTCTCGATCTCGCCGGCCGCCCAATCGCCGATCAGACCTTGGAGCGCTTCGTAAGTCACTGCCTGTCCGAACGGCTCTTCACGATCCGCCGCCTCGAACGATTCATCAGCGAGCGCGGCTGGAATGCTCGGGGAATCCGCAGGCTGAAGGCGATCGTAGGAGCGCTCGCCGACGTCGGCAGCATTGCGGAGGCCGACCTCGTCGCCGTGCTCGCTGCAGCCGGCATCGATCGCCCCGTCACCCAATTCGAGCTGCGGGACGGCAGGCGGCTCGTCGCCCGCATCGACCTCGCGTGGCCGGCCCAACGGGTCGCGCTGGAGCTGGACGGCTACCGCTACCACGCCGATGCCCGTACGTTCGTGAGCGACCGGGAGCGCGGCAACCGGATCGTCTCGATGGGATGGACTTTGCTGCGGACGACACCTACAGCGGTCCGGGAGCGTCCTCACTCGGTGATCAACGATGTCAAGGCGGCGCTGCGCCGGGCGGCATGACGGCGTTGCGACACAAGTTGGCTGGTCCGGCGACGCATATACGCGCCACGGAACCAGCCAACTTTTCCGATTAGCGCAACTCGAGCTCGCCCGAGTCGTAGGCGACGTCGATCGGTTCCAGCACGACGCGCCGCGGGCCGGCCTCGACGACGCCGGCCGCCAGCGCCGTGTACCCGGCGGCTGCAGCAGCCTCGACGGCGCCGGCGCCGCTCCCTCCCGCCACGAACAGAACGAAACCCGCCCCCATATTGAACGTCCCGTACGCCTCCCCCGCACCGAGGCCGTGCCGCTCGGCCATGAACGCCAGCACCTCGGGCACCGGCGGCAAGGCGGAGACTCGGTAGGTGAGCTCGGCGTCGGCCCGCATGAGCTTGCGCCAGCCGTGACCGGTCACGTGGCTGGCGTAGTGCACGGGCACGCCGGCGGCGAACATCGCTTCCGCCAGCGCCGCATACAGAACACTCGGGTCGAGCACGGCGTCACCGAACAGCCGCCCGCTCGGCAACGGCTCAGCCCAGCCGCCAGGGCACCGGTCACGAGACGCCACGAGGGCGCGGGCAAGAGAGGCCCCGTTGGCGTGCAGGCCGCTCGAGGCCACGACGACGATCTCGTCCCCCGGCTCGAGACGGCTGCCGAGCCAGGCACGCTCGCCGGCGGGCACGCGGCCGAGCGCCGATCCAGCCACGTCGATCTGGTCGACATCGACGAGCCCCGACAACGTCGGCGACTCGCCCCCCACCCAGGCAGCACCGACGCCCTCACAGGCCTGCTGCCACCCGGCCACGAGGGACCGGTGCCTCGGACCCGAGTACCACGCGGCGGAGCCGGTGGCGAAATAGGCGTTGAGCGTGAGGGGGAGGGCTCCGACGCAGCACAGGTCGTTCACGATGGCGGCGACGGCGTCGACGCCGACGGCTTCCCAGCGGTCGAGCCCGAGGACGTCCTCGACCTCGCGGGCGATCATCGACTTCGTCCCGAGACACTCGAGCACGACCGCAAGGGTGAGGCCCCCAATGTCGACCAGTGTGGCCGGCTCGCCGATGGAAGCCCAGACGACCGAGGCGCCTCGAGGCTGTGGCCGGCCGAGCGTGGCGGCGGCTGAAGCCATCGCCCACCGCTTGGCGGCGTCGAGCGTGTCGTAGTCGACGCCGGCCGAACCGTAGGCGCCCGTCACCGCAGGTGTCCGGCCGGCTCGGGCGATCCTCCCGGTCGGACCGTGTCCGCGATCGCGGCCAGCACACCGTTGACGAACCTCGGGGAGTCCTCCGTCGAGTACTCCTTGGCCAGCTCGACGGCTTCGTCAATGGCAACGGCGACGGGGACGTCGAGCTCGCTGATGAGCTCGTAGGTGGCGATGCGAAGGATGCAGCGGTCGACCGCCGGCATGCGGTCGATCGCCCAACCGGACGAATGGCCGGAGATGAGCTCGTCGACGTCGTCGAGACGCTCGGTCATCCCTGTGACGAGCTGAACTGCGTACTCGACGGGAGCAAGCGGCAGCTCGGACAGCAGATCGGCGGGGAGCATGCCTTTCTGCTCTGCCTCATAGGCGAGCTCGAGTGCACGTTCCCGTGCACGCCGGCGTTCGCCGGTTCCGCCGAGGAAATTCGTGGCGCCGTGCTCGGAGGGGGAACGGTGAGCCTGAGCAGCGCGTGCCGGCTGACGACGCCCCCCGGGCTGCCCCGGCCGCTTGGAACGGGAGGGTATGGCGGGCTCAGGCCCGGGTGATGTACTCACCGCTCCGGGTGTCCACCTTGATGCGGTCACCCGGGTTCACGAAGAGCGGCACGTTCAGCACGCGGCCGGTCTCGAGGGTGGCTGGCTTGCGAGCACCCGAGACTCGATCGCCCTGAAAGCCGGGCTCGGTCTCGGTCACGGTCAGCTCGACGGCCGCCGGCAGGTCGACGTCGACGATCTCGCCGTCGTACATCTGCAAGATCGCTGAGTCGCCTTCTTTCAGGTACGAGGCCGCATCGCCGAGGGACGAGGCCTCCACGTACATCTGGTCGTAGGTCGAGTTGTCCATGAAGACGTACTGCTCGCCGTCACGGTAGAGATACTGCATCTCTCGCTTGTCGATGACGGCTTGCTCGACCTTCTCGTCGGCACGAAACGTCTTCTCGATCACCGACTTCGTCCTCATGTTCCGCAGCTTCGTGCGGACGAACGCACCGCCCTTGCCCGGCTTCACGTGCTGGAACTCCACGACCGTGAACAGGCCGTCGGAGAGGTCGAGGGCCATGCCGTTGCGAAGGTCGTTGGTGGAAAGGGCCATCAGAGAATCGTGTCCTTGGTCGACTTGGTGAGCGCGCGGGCGCCGGTCGCCGTGACGACGAGCGTGTCCTCGATACGGACGCCTCCGACGCCTGAGATGTAAGCGCCCGGCTCCACGGTCACGACCGCTCCTTCCACGAGGATATCAGTGGACCCGGCAGCGATCGCCGGGGCTTCGTGAATCTCGAGCCCGACACCGTGTCCCGTGCCGTGCACGAAGAGGTCGGCGTACCCGGCCCGCTCCAGCGAGTCGCGACAGGCGTTGTCGATCTCCGCCCCGCTCATGCCCGGACGCAACGCCCGCACACCGGCTCGTTGCGCCACGAGGACGGCATCGAGCAGGTCGAGCAGCTCCGGCACTCCGACCTTCCCCACGCACAAGGTCCGCGTCATGTCCGACCGGTACCCGTCGACCTCGGCACCGAAGTCGACCACGACGAGATCTCCCGCCGCGATGCGCCGGTCCGAGGGCTCATGGTGCGGCAGGGCAGCGTTCGGGCCGGCCGCCACGATCGTCTCGAACGACACCCGGTCCGCACCACGGCGGCGCATCTCGAAGTCGAGCTCCAGGGCGAACTGCTGCTCGGTCGGTTCGCTCTTCAGGTGCTCCTTCACCTGAGCCAAGCCGACGTCGGCGATGTCCGCCGCCATCTCGATCCGGGCGAGCTCGCCTTCGTCCTTCACGACCCGCAACGCCTCCACGAGGCCGTGCGTCGCCACGAGCGAGGCACCGGCACTCGCGCACGACAGACCGGAGGCGAGCCGCCGCTGGCCTGCCCACGTGATGTCCCCCGCCTCGAGCCCGAGACGTCTCAGGCCCTTCGTCGCCCGGTCGAGCGCACCCAGCTGCTCAGCCGCCTTGCCGATCTCGATCGTCGCCTCGACGCCGGCTTCGGTCACCTGCTCGTAGGCCTGGTCCCGGTAGCGCCCGTCGGACACGAGCAGGGCGTCGTCCTCCGTGACGAGCAGCAGGGCTGCCGACCCCGAGAAACCCGTCAGGTAACGCACATTGACAAGGCTCGTCACGACGAGGGCATCGCAGGAGGCGTCGGAAATCGCCGCCCGCAGGCGGTTGAGCCGCCCGACGACATCCATGGGCGGCATCGACGAGCGGTCGAGGCCATTCGACATGGCGGGAACCTTAGAGGCAGTCGTCATTCGTCAGGCAGCCGGGCATCGGGCGCTCGGGTGTCAGGCGCTCGGGTGTCCAGCAGCCGTGCGGCGGCTTCGACAGCGAGCTCGTAGCCGAGTCCCCCGAAGCCGGCCACGACACCGTCGGCCACGGGGGCGAGCACCGAGCGTCGGCGCCAGGACTCGCGTGACTGCGGGTTGGACACGTGCAACTCCACGATGACGCCCTCGAACGCCGCCAGTGCGTCGTGCAGCGACCAGCCATAGTGCGAGAGCGCCCCACCGTTCACGACGATGGCGGCGGCGCGGCCCCGAGCGCCGTGGACGGCCGCGACCAGCACCGACTCTGCGTCGCTCTGCACGTGCTCGAGCTCGTAGCCGAGGCGACGGGCCGTGCTGGAGGCGCGGTCGACGCGGGCGGCGAGGGTTTCGGTGCCGTAGACCTCGGGTTCCCGGTGCCCGAACAGCTGAAGGTTCGGGCCGGAGAGCAGCAGGAGCAAACGACGATCAGTCATCGGAGTCCTTCCAACACCTCGAGGACGGTCGCGGGCGACACCGAGCGCACGGGCTCGACGCCGCGTGGCCCGTCGAGCACGAAAGTGAGGTCCCCCGCCGCCTTCTTGTCCCGGCCCATGAGCTCGAGGAGGTGCGCCGGCTCGGCCCCACTCGGCAGACGATCCGGTAGCTCGTACCGAGCCACGACCTCCTCGTGGCGAGCCACACGCGTGTCGTCGACTCGCCCGAGCGCACGTGCCAGGCGGGCCGCGAACACGAGACCGATCGCGACGGCCTCGCCGTGGCGGAGCAGCACCGGGGGGCTCGAGCCGGCGGCTGCGGCGTCCTCGATGTCGCCCGATTCCCCCGCCAGGCCGGCCGCCTCCAGCGCATGGGCGAGCGTGTGGCCGTAGTTGAGGACCATGCGCAAGCCGCCCTCGGTCTCGTCGGCGGACACGATTTCCGCCTTGCGCTCGACGCAACGCTTCACCTGCTCGGCCACGTCGAGAACGTCGAGATCCTCGACCCCCAAGAAGGCATACTTCGCCAGCTCCCCGCGTCCCGATCGCCACTCGGCCGGCGGCAGCGTGGCGAGCACGTCGGTGTCGCAGATGACGCCGAGCGGCTGCCAGAACGAGCCGACGAGATTCTTGCCTTCTGGCAGGTTGACGCCCGACTTGCCACCGATCGCGGCGTCGACCTGGCCGAGCAGCGTCGTGGCGACGTGGATGACTCCTGTGCCCCGATGCCAGCACGAGGCGGCAAAACCGGCCAGATCCGTCACGACGCCGCCGCCCACCCCGATGACGACGTCGCCTCTCGACAGCCCGGCGACAGCGAAGCGCCGGCTCAGCATCTCGACCGTGGCAAGCGATTTCGCCGCCTCGCCGGGCGGGACCTCGACGACCGTCGTCGGAACGCCGGTCTGCAGCCCCTCCGCCACACCGATACCCGCCTGCGTGATGACGACCGCCTGGCGAGCCGAGACGGGCACCATGTCGGCGAGCTCCGAGCGGGCGCCCGGGCCGACGAGGACGTCATAGGACCGTGACCCGAGATCGACACGTATCCCCGTGACGCGGTTCGAGCCCGCGATCACGACCCGCTCCCCTGTGCGCCGCCGCCGGCGTCGAGCCACGCCCCGACCAGCCGGTGGGCCCGCTCGGCGGCGACGAGGGGCTCCACAGCGTTCACGTCGAGGGCGACGTCGGCCACGGCTCGGTAGACCGGGCGCCGGCGTGCTTCGAGCCGGCGGAGCGTCGCCACAGGGTCACGCTCGAGCAGCGGCCGGCCGTGACCGTCGCCGACGCGCTGGGCCAGCACGGTCGGCGTCGCCCGCAGCCAGATGACGTAACCCGCCCGGCGGATCCGGCGCCGCGAGTCCGGGTCGAGCACGGCGCCGCCGGCGACGGCCATGACGGCGGGAGTGCTGCGCGCCGTCGCACACGCGATCGCCGCACGCTCCTCGGCGCGGAAGGCGATCTCCCCCCGGGTGGCGAACAGGTCGGCAACCGTCACGCCGGTGCGGGCGACGACGTCCTCGTCGCTGTCGTAGAAGATGCGACCCAGTCGACGTGCGAGCAGTCGTCCGATCGTCGTCTTGCCGGAGCCCATCATTCCCACGAGCAGGACATGGTCAGGCATCGGTGCGCGAGCCAGCCCCGGCGCTCCCGCCGAGGGCGGCCGAGGGTGCGTCGTGCACGGCCTTGGCGGCGGCCTCGGCGTTTCGGACGAGCTCGGCCACCGAGTCGCCGCCGAACTTGCGCAGCGCCTCTCCGGCGAGCACGAGCGCCACCATCGTCTCGGCGACCACGCCCATCGCCGGGACGGCCGTCACGTCGGTGCGCTCCTTGAACGAGACGGCCGGTGCCTTCGTGGCGACGTCGACGGTGGCGAGGACGGGGCGGTTGAGGGTTGCGAGGGGTTTCATGGCGGCGCGGAGCCACACGAGCGAGCCGGTGGAGATGCCGCCCTCGATGCCGCCGGCCCGAGTCGTACGGCGCACATAGTCGCCGGCGTCGCCGTCCCAGTAGATGGCGTCGTGCGCCTCGGAGCCGCGCACACGCGAGACCTCGAAACCCTCCCCGATCTCCACCGCCTTCACCGCCTGAACGCTCATGACGGCTTGGGCGAGCAAGCCGTCGAGCTTGCGGTCCCAGTGCACGTGGCTGCCGAGGCCCACGGGAACGCCGTAGGCGAGCACCTCGACGGTGCCGCCGAGCGAGTCGCCCACCTTGGCGGCGGCTTTCACCTCGGCGATCATCGCCTCCTCCGCCACGGGGTCAGCACAGCGCACCGGCGACTCGTCGATTCGCTCGAGGTCTCCCGGCAGTGGATGGCCCTCGCCGGTGACACGCACCTGGCCGAGGCCGACGACGTGGCTGAGCACGGAGACGCCGATCTCGGCCAGCAGGGCCTTGGCAAGCGACCCTGCCGCCACGCGGGCGGCCGTCTCCCGCGCCGAGGCACGTTCGAGCACGTCGCGAGCGTCCGAGAAGCCGTACTTCTGCATCCCAGCCAGGTCGGCATGCCCGGGGCGAGGCGCCGTAAGGGGCTTCGACGGCGCCCCCGGGGCCGGCGACATCTCCTCCTCCCACTTTGGCCACTCGGTGTTGGCGATCTCGATCGCGACAGGAGAGCCGAGCGTGCGGCCGTGGCGAATGCCCCCGAGCAGGGTGATCTCGTCCTGCTCGAAGCGCATCCTCGGCCCCCGCCCATACCCCAGCCGCCGGCGGGCAAGCTCGTGTCCGACCTGCTCGGCACGAAACGGCAGGCCGGCAGGCAGCCCTTCCACGACGACGACGAGCGCCTTGCCGTGCGACTCGCCGGCCGTGAGGAACCTCAACATCTCCCCACGGTACTTCGGGAGCCGCCGGACCTACCTTTACGCAGGCAGGCCTACTTCTTGGCCGGCTCGTAGTACGGGTTGGAGCCCGAAGCGTGATCCGTGACGTCCACGATCTCGAGGACCTCGGGCACGGCGTCCTGGATGGCTACGGCGATGCCCTGGCTGAGCGTGACCTTGGCAAGACCGCAGCCCTGGCAGCCTCCCGACATCCGGACATAGGCGGTCCCGTTCTCGAACGCCACGAGATCCGCCCAGCCTCCGTGCATGGCGATCTGCGGGTTGACGTCCTGTTCGAGGATCTCGAGAATCTTCTGCGCCGTCGGCGACGACAAGTCCGCCTCCGGGAGGGGCGACGCACCTGCCGCCGCCCGAGGTGAGGGGGGTGAGTTCGGGTTGATCATGACGAGGCCCTGCTCACCGCCGGCGTTTCCCACGTCCAGGGTGGCGCCCCGGACCTGGTCGATGCTGCTCGCGGCGACGACTACGGCGAGCCCGTCGGACTCCCAGACGGCATCGGCCGGGCCTGCGTCCGACGCCTGCTGGAACCACATGTCGTAGGTGTACGAACCGTTCTCCGAGCCGCTGATCTCCAGCCACAGGGCCAGGTCGGCGGCGTTCTCCTCGCCGGAGCGGATCTCCGACACCACCGCCCGGGCTTCGTCGGTCACCCTCAAGACGTCCTGCACACCCTGCTCGGCCATATCGAAAGGGTAGACCCCTCGCAGGCGCGATCGGGCCGTCCGACGCCCGGCCGACCAACGTGACGCCGTGCAGCCGGTCGGGCCGACCGGTCTGGCGTCTCGCTCCCGGCATCATGGACCACCGTGCCTCGCGTACTGCTCATCCTCCCGACCGGCACCTACCGAGCCGACGAGTATCTCGCCGCAGCCGAGCGCCTCGGTGTCGACGTCGTCGTCGGCTCCGAACGGGCACAGGCGCTCGCCGCCACGATGGGGGAGCGTTTTGTCGAGCTGCCCCTCGACGATCCGCCTGAGGCGGCCCGTCGCATCGTTGCGCAGTCCCGCCGTGACAGCCGACTCGGGCTCGATGCGATCGTGGGTGTCGACGATCTCGGCATCGTGACCGCAGCGCTGGCGGCCCGTGAGCTCGGTCTCGTGCACAGCCCGCCCGAGGCGGTCGCCCTCACACGGGACAAGGCGGCGATGCGGAGGGAATGGCAGCGAGCGGGTGTGCCCCAGCCGGAATTCGTCGTAGTGGAACCAGGCGAGGCCGGCGCGGTCGCCGAAGCGGTCATGACGCTCGGCGCTCCGGTCGTGGTGAAGCCATGCTCGCTCTCCGGCAGCCGAGGCGTCATCCGGGCCGATTCGCCGGACGAGGCGCGCCGCGCTGCCGGCCGCATCAGCGCAATCCTTCGAGCCGAAGGGGAGCGGTCGGACGGACCGATGTTGGTCGAGCGTTTCGTGCCCGGGCCCGAGGTGGCGGTGGAAGGGCTCCTGCGCGACGGCCGGCTCGAGGTCATCACGATCTTCGACAAGCCGGACCCGCTCGACGGCCCGTACTTCGAAGAGACCCTCTATCTCTCCCCCACCCGCATTCCCTCCCACGTCCGGGGGGCGGTCGTCGACGCCACCGGTGCGGCGCTGAGGGCACTCGGGCTGACCAACGGCCCGTTTCACGCCGAGTTGCGAGTGCCGGGGGCGGTGGGACCGGTGGTCGTGCTCGAGGTGGCGGCCCGCACGATCGGCGGGCGTTGCTCGAAGGCGCTCGTCATGTCCGACGGATCGAGCCTCGAGGAGCTCGTCATCTCGAACGCCATCGGGCTGCCCTACTCAACTCCGCAACTGGCTTCGCCGTGCGGCATCCTCATGATCCCGATCCCTCGAAGTGGTGTCCTGCGAGGCGTCGGTGGTGTCGACGACGTGCGCTCGTTGCCGGACATCACCGGGGTAGAGATCACCATCGCAGTCGGTCGGCCCGTGAGGGCACTACCCGAAGGAGACCGGTATCTCGGCTTTGTGTTCGCAGCCGCCTCGACAAGAGCGCTCGTCGAGGCGGCGCTCCGTGATGCCCAAGGACTCCTCGACGTCGACGTGGAGCCCGCTGAGGAGGAAGGCGCTCGCGCCGACGGCCCTGTCCGGGATGGGGACAACAAGGCCCGGGATACGGTGAGTTGATGCGCGTCCTGTTGCTCTCGACCTACGAGCTCGGCCATCAGCCGCTCAGCATTGCCGTGCCGGCCGCCGCGCTCGAAGCAGCAGGGCACTCCACCCGAGGCGTCGATCTCTCGGTCAGCGACCTCGCTCCCGATGTGCTCGCCTGGGCCGAGGCGGCCGTCATCTCAGTCCCGATGCACACGGCCACGCGCCTCGGCCGCGAGGCCATCTCGACCGTGCGCCGCGCCCGCCCGGACCTGCCCGTCGCCTGGCACGGTCTGTACGCCCCAGTCCTCGCCGGCAGCGATCGCGTCCTCCCGGGCGATCTCCTCGTGGCCGGCGAGGCGGTGCCGGCGCTGCTGGCATGGCTCGAGGCCGGCGCCGGCGTGAGTAGTGCCGTCCGAATCGATCTTGGGCCCTCTCGCGCGACGGAGCCGGCGCTGCGCCCCCTTCGGCGTGACCTCGTACCGCTCGCCGATTACGCCCGGCTGCAGATCGGTGACCGTGAGGTCGTCACGGCGAGCGTTGCCACGACGACCGGCTGCAACCACCGGTGCCGTCACTGCCCCGTGGCCTCGATCTATCGAGGACGCTCCCGCGTCATCGACATCTCCGGGGTGCTCGAGGACATCGATCAGGTCGTCGCCGCTGGTGCCCGCCACATCAGCTTCGCCGACCCGGACTTTCTCAATCGCCCGCGCCATGCCCTCGAGGTCGCCCGCCGCCTCCATGCCGGCTACCCCGAGGTCACGTTCGATGCCACCGTCAAGGTGGAGCACATCCTCCGGCACCGCTCCCTCTGGCCGGAGCTGCGCGAGGCCGGCCTGCTGTTCGTCGTGTCCGCGTTCGAGTCGGTCGACGACCACATCCTCGCCCTCCTGGACAAAGGCCACACAGCGGCCGACGAGGGAGTTGCTCTCGGGATCGTCCGCGACGCCGGCATCGAGCTGCGTCCGTCGTGGCTCCCGTTCACGCCATGGACGACGCTCGATTCGGTCGGCGCCCTGCTGGAGTTCGTCGCCGAACAGGACCTCGTCTGGAGCACTGACGCCGTCCAGTATTCGATCCGACTCCTTCTTCCGAACGGCTCGCTCCTCCTCGAGTCCCCGGACGACACCCTCGCCTTGTCGCTACGAGACGTCGTCGACGGGAGCACAGAATGGGTCTCCATCTCCGAAGGCGTCGACGAGTTGCAGATCGCGCTTGCTGGGCGCGCCGAGATTGCCGACGGCGAACCCCCAGATGTCACCTTTACCGCCATGTGGGCACTGGCCCGCGCCGCCGGCGCTCGGATCGCGGTCCGCCCGCCCTCCCCGAGGGTCACCGCCTGGCTGCCCGGGCTGGAGCGCCCCCGCCTGACCGAGTCGTGGTTCTGTTGCGCCGAGCCGACGGGCGCTCAGCTTCAGCGGATACGCGTGCCGTCATGAACGAAGTCCCCGCCGGCGCCCACGAGTGGGTGAGCTTCGACGACCCTGATGAAGAGCGGACGTGGCTCGTCGATGTCACGTTTCTCGAAAGCGGCTGGCAGTGCATCTATGGCCGTGGCTGCGAAGGTGTGCTCACCGAGCCTTCACCGGAGCTCGTGCAGGGCTGCTGTTCCTACGGGGCCCACTTCACCGGTGAGGAGGACGCCCGCCGCGTCGAGGCGGCTGCGGAGACGCTGACCGACGAGCAGTGGCAGTTCCGCAACGTCTCGGCTCGGCGCGGGGGCCCACTGCGGCGGAGCAAGAGCCGCCCGGTGACCACCCGCCTCGTGGATGGCGCCTGCATCTTCCTCAATCGTCCCGGGTACCCCTCGGGCGCGGGCTGCGCCCTGCACAAGGCGGCTCTCGATCACGACCTGGCCCCGCTGACCCTCAAGCCGGACGTCTGCTGGCAGCTGCCGTTGCGCCGCGACGAGAGCGTCGGCCCTGACGGGCACGTCACGACGACGATCGGCGAGTGGAAACGTCGTCACTGGGGCCGGGGAGGTGCCGATTTCGCCTGGTGGTGCACCGAGTCGGCGGACGCGTTCACGGGGTCGGAGCCGGTGTACCGGACGATGCGGGACGAGCTCGTGGAGATGCTCGGCGGCACGGTCTACGACCTCGTCGCCGGCTACCTCGAGACGCGCCGGCGTTCGGCCGCCCCCACGCGGCACGGGGCTGCTCGCCCGGTGCGGGTGCCACACCCCGCGGTTCGCGGCGCCAACCACTGAGGGCCCGTTTGCCCCGGCACGGATCCGCTCGTCTGTGGCGGCTGGGCCGCTCAGTAGGCGGGGCGTTCCTCTTCTTCTTCTGCGTCCTCGAGCTCTTCGGATTCGTAGAGACACCACGACGCATGTGGCGCCGGCGGCAGGTGACCGCATTCCGGGCACGGTTCGACCCGTACCTCGAACGCGCGCTTCAGGCTGCGCGCCTCCTCGAATCGCCGGTGTCGTCCTTTTTTCACGTGCTGCTCCCAGGTAACCAGGACATCGCCCCACCTCTTCGGTCAGTGCGTCCGGTCCCGCGGTGGGCGTGTGCCGCTTCGGCCACTTCCCCGCCTGCCGCGGGCCGCAATCATAACGCCAGGAGCAGGACCTTGGTCGGTGATTCGCACGCCTTTCCGTCCTGAGGCCGATTCCGAGCAACCCCGGGGCGGCGTCGCGATGCTCGAGAAGGCGGCGCCAACTTATCTTCCTCGTCAACTTCGTGCCGAGAGTGACCGGAAACGGCTCGGCCGGACACCTTGCGCACTTGGTTCGCCGGCGGCCACAACGGCGCGAGCCGCACGAGCGGTTGAAGGTAGCGTGACCGGAATGCCGGAGGAATTGGACGTCAGCGCCATGATCACACGCTTTCGCGAGCGAGCCGAGGCGGTAAGGAAGCGAGGCATCCCGCCGGTCGAGGGCGACGAGCGGCGACGCATCATGGCGCAGATGCGTCTCGACTTCCAGGACTTCGCCATGCTCGGGGACGCCACCGGATCGCTCGAGGACGGAATACTGACCTTCCGGGTGGATCTGCGACCGGCGGAGGCGACCGGCGGGGACGACGCCCCGCCTCCGGCCTGATCGTGGCCGAAGCGCAACACGCCACCGCCGGACCAGCCCCCGGAACCGCCGAGCCGCCTTGGCCGTGGTGGAAGGAGGCCGTCTTCTACCAGATCTACCCCAGGTCCTTCTGCCTCGCCGACCCCGAGGGCCGACGCCGGCGACTCGGGCCAGACGGCCAGCGCGGGCCAGACTCCCCACTCGAGGCACCGAGCGGGGAAAGCATCCCGCCGGACCCCGTCCGCGACGGCGCCGGCGACCTCGAGGGCATCCGCCGGCACCTCGACCATCTCGTCTGGCTCGGCGTCGACGCCATCTGGCTGTCGCCGTTCTACCGCTCGCCGATGAAGGACTTCGGCTACGACGTCTCGGACTACTGCGAGGTCGACCCGGTGTTCGGGACGAACGAGGACTTCGACCGCCTACTCGCCGACGCGCACGAGCGGGGCCTCCGCGTCATCGTCGATTTCGTGCCGAACCATACGAGTGACCAACATCCCTGGTTCGTCGACGCACGGTCGTCCCGCCAGTCTGACCGGCGTGACTTCTACGTCTGGCGCGATCCCGATCCCGACGATCCGTCGAGGCCGCCGAACAACTGGCTACGGGCGTTCGGAGAGGGGCCGGCGTGGACGTTCGACGAAACCACGGGCCAGTGGTACCTGCACCTGTTCCTCCCCGAGCAGCCCGACCTCGACTGGTCGAACCCCGCGGTCATCGACGCGATGGAGGGCGTGCTCGGCTACTGGCTCGACCGAGGAGTCGACGGGTTTCGTATCGACGTCGTCCACGCGCTCGGAAAGGATCCAGCGCTGCCGGACGCGGCAGAGGAGGTCGCAGGGATCCCGTGGGCGGCACTCAACGACGACGAGCGCACCCACCCCATCCTGCGGCGTTTGCGGCGCTTTGTCGACGCCTGGCCGCAAGACGCCGTCACCGTCGGGGAGGTCTTCCTCATCAAGACGGCGCTCGTGGCCATGTACTACGGGCAGGGCGACGAGCTGCATCTCGCCTTCAATTTCCCGCCGATGTTCTGCCCCTTCGAGGCCGAGTGCTTCCGGCGCCGCGTCGCCGAGATCGAGCGGCTCCTCGGGCCGCTCGGGGCCTGGCCGACCTGGGTCCTCTCGAGCCACGACCGTCCCCGCCATCGCACCCGCTACGGCGGGTCGGAGCGACGGGCACGCGCCGCCGCCGTCATGCTGCTCGGGATGCGGGGGACGCCGGTTCTTTATGCGGGCGAGGAGCTCGGTCTCGAGGACGCCGTCGTGCCGCCGGAACGCGTCGTCGACCCGGGCGGACGCGACGGGTGCCGGGCACCCTTTCCCTGGGACGCCTCCGCCGCCCACGGCTGGGCACTGGGCGGCTCGGAGCCATGGTTGCCCTTCCCACCGGATCCCGAGCATCGCAACGCCGCCGACCTCGCCGCCGACGACACCTCCATCCTCCATCTCTACCGGCATCTGCTGGGGCTTCGTCGGCGCACGCCGGCCCTTCGCCGCGGCGGCCTCGAGCTCCTCGACACCGCGGGAAGCCTGCTCGTCGTCCGGCGACAATGGGAGAGCGAGGTTCGCTGGGTGCTCGTGAACTTCTCGCCGGAGGCGGTCAGCTGGCGCCCGCCCGCAGCCGAAGGCCCCACGTCCGGACGTCGGGGCGCACACGAGGCGACTCGGTTCACGGTTGAGCTCAGCAGCGGCGGCGAAGGCGCCCTATCGAAGGACGGCTCGTCGTTCGAGGGACGAGTCGGCCCGGAGGAAGCCGTGGTCCTCCGCCTCGCCTGAGGCGACAGGCAGGATCTTCAGCTTCCTTCCGGGCCGCGTGCCCGTGTGATGCCTCGCGGAGACGCTCAGGGTCAGCGCGAGGCGCCTCGACCGGTCGGGCGGCTCCGGCGGCAACGAGACCGCCAGAGCCCGAGCCGAACCCAACCCCCGATTCAGTCGACCTCTTCCAGTCACCCGCCGGACGCCGCCGCGAGGACTTCGCCGTAGCCCTCCACCGCGCTCTGCGGTAGCCCGGATGGACGGCCCGGGCAGAGGACGGCCTTGCGTTGCCTTCGCGAGCGTTGCATCCCGCCAACCCAGACTGACCCCAAGGGTCAGACCGGTTCCCCACTCCAACGTGTAGAGCCGTATTAGGCTCCTTCCAAGCTGCGCGGCGGTCGCCTAGCGCAACTCGTCCCAAGGGACCAACACAGGGGGAGTGCCCGATGAGCGATAGCGCTGGAACGCGATCGTGGGACGAGGAGCGGCTTGCGAGCCTCGGCTACAAGCAGGAGCTCAACCGCGGCTGGAGCGGGTTCTCTAACTTCGCGATTTCGCTCACGATCATCTGCGTCCTCAGCGGGTGCTTCACGACCTTTGGACAGGCGTGGAACGACGGCGGCCCGATCGCGATCTCGATCGGCTGGCCAGTGATCAGCCTCCTGGTCCTCCTCGTCGGGCTTTCGATGGCCGAGCTCGCTTCGAAATACCCGACCGCGGGCGGCATCTACTACTGGGCGTACAGCCTTGGCGGCGTGCGCTGGGCGTGGTTCACGGGTTGGTTCAATCTGCTGGGACTTATCGCTATCACCGCCGCCGTCGATTATGGGGCCGCGTCGTTCCTGAATTCGGTGCTCGCCTTGTACGGGCTCCACTTCATCATCAATTTCACGACGACCAGCCCCTCTACGATCCTGCACAATACGTTCATCCTGTTCTTCCTCATCCTGGCCCTCCACAGCCTCGTCAACGTCTTCTCCTCGCACCTGGTGGCGCTGCTCAACCGGATTTCGGCTTGGTGGATGCTCGCTGGGGTGGTGGTGATCGTGGGCGTGCTGGCCTTCGGACCCTCCACGCACCAGAGCTTCTCCTGGGTGTTCTCACATCGGAACAACAACAGTGGATTCTCGGGTCACTTCTACTGGTTCATGATCCTGCCGCTCGGCTTCCTGCTCACCATGTACACGTTCACCGGCTACGACGCTTCAGCGCACTTGTCAGAGGAGACTCACAATGCCGAGCGCGCCGCCCCGCGCGGGCTGTGGACGTCGATCGCCTACTCGGCGGTCGGTGGCTGGGCGGTGTTGCTCGCGATCACGTTCGCGGCCACCCACATCGCCGCGATCAACGCGGGCGGCGGCGGTGCGGTTCCGATTGTCGAGACGGCGCTCAGTTCCGGCCTCGCGAAGCTCGTCCTCGACATCTCCACCATCGGACAGTTGTTCTGCGGGATGGGCTGCGTTGCCGCCGCCTCGCGAATGGTGTTCGCCTTCTCGCGCGACCGCGCCGTGCCAGGCCACTCTCTGTGGCGACGTCTGAACAAGCACAGGACGCCGACTTGGGCGGTGCTGTTCGTGGTCGTCTTCGCCCTCGTGATCACGATCCCGGCGCTATTCGGTAACAAGGCCGGACTCCCGGTGGCATTCTTCGCGGTCACATCAATCACGACGATCGGGCTGTACATTGCCTATATCCTGCCGGTCTTCCTCCGCTTGCGGTTGGGGAAGACGTTCGAGCCGGGCGTGTGGAACCTGGGCAAGCACTACCGGTGGATCAACACCATCGCCATCGTCTGGGTCGTAATTTGCGTCATCATCTTCATCCTGCCCACGTCACCCGCCGCGGTTCCGTGGAACAGTGGCTTTAGTTGGAGTGCCTTCAACTACGCGCCACTTGTCACCATCGCTCTGGCGCTCGGGGTCTGGATCGCCTGGGAGGCTGGCGCCAAGCGGACGTTCACGGGCCCGGTGAGGACGCTCGACGATCCCGACGTCGGCACACCCGATGATCCTGCGCTGATGCCAACGAATTGAGCCCAAAAGCGATTTGGTAAAAATTGAGGCGTCTCGAAGGCAAGGGGTGCTGTGTCACCGGCACCGCGTGAGGGACCGGTGCAGCGATCGCCGGAGCCAATTTTGACTGCGCCGACAGCTCTGTCGACTGGCCAGCGAGATTGACCAGGACTGAGAGATACATGTTGCGGACCGAACTCGGTCACTGCCTGTATCTGGTTTTCGGGAGAATCGATGAGGCGCCGCTTCGCTAGACCCCAAGCCCCCTCCCGCCCCTGCCCCTCCGTGTCTCGCTCCGCTCGCTGGCTGGCTGGCCGTGGCTCTCGTGCCTGCTGCCGTCGTGGTGGTCGTGCTCGCCGGCCCGTCCGGCCGGGTGCGTGGCCGCCGTCCGGTCCGGCTCTGGTCGTGGAGGTTTCTTGCCTCGTGGTGTGCCTGCCGGCCCTGTTTCCGTTCCCTGCGCGGTGGGTTTGGGCCCTCTTTGAATGCCCTCCCTTGCTTTCTCCCGACCTTGGAGAGGGCGGCCATCCAGATTGCAACCGAAGTAGTAAAGGGTCAGGCAACCGGACAGGACGGAGATGATCGTGAACGACACCGCGAAGTTGGAGAAACCGCTCATCCGCCGCCGCAGCTCCTGCGCGTAGCCGAGGGCGTGAAGCTCGCTACGTCCGAGTCGATCCCGCCGTCGCCGGCAGTACCCACGGGAACCGTCTCCGTCGTTGCCCCCCCAATCCCGGCGTCCCCAATCCCGGCGTGCCCCCGCCGTTCCTAATGTCCAGACATTACGGGCGGTCGGAAGCGCCCGGTGTCAACCCTCGCTGGCACCGACCGTGCCGGCACCGTCTGCGATCCCTTCACTGATGCGGGTCCCGGACCTCTCCTCGAGGACGAGCTCGCCCTGCCCGTCGAAGGCGAGTGCTGCGTTGCCGCTGGCGAGGCGCTCGAGCGACGCCCCGATGAGCTCGTGGCGCCAACCTGAGGTCAGGCGACCGGTGGGGACGTCCTGAAAGAAACCCAACAGATCCGCCCTCGTCGCCAACACCGCCGGGTCCAGCTCGAGATCGACGGCACGTTGCCCCACATAGGCGCTCGCCAACGCGATCATCGGCTTGTTGAGACGCTCCAGGCCTTGCCCCGGCGAGAACCGCACCGCCGAGGCAGCAAGGTTGCGGCCTTTCTCGACAGCGGCCAGCACCTCATCCGGGACCGAACCGGTGAGATGACGGCTGTCGACGCCGCGCGTCCGGCGCAGCTCGTCGCGATCGCGCGGAGGTCGCTGCGCCAGGCAGGTGACGGCCAGATCGGACAGCACGAACCGCACCGGTACATCCAAGCGCTGAGCGCGGCGTTCCCGCCAGGCGGCCACCTCCTGTGCCACGCCTCGGGCAGGCCCGCGCAGCTGCCGCGAGTGCGGCAGGCGCCACCACGCCTCCTCCGGCACCGTCGGCGACCGGTCCTTGGCGAGGGCGACGGCGCACTCCTCCTCCGCCCAGCGGCCGCGGCCGAGGGCGTCGAGACGCTCCGTGAGCCCGCGCCGCATCTCGAGAAGGTGGGCGACGTCGCCGGCCGCGTAGGAGAGCTGGCTTGGCGACAGCGGTCGCTGGATCCAGTCCGCCAGCTGGTCGCCCTTGTGCAGCCGGATACCGAGGAGCGCCTCGGCCAGGCTCACGAGAGACGGCGAGACGTACCCGAGGAAACCCGCCGACACCTGCGTGTCGAACATCCGCCGCGGGAGCGTCCCGCATGCCCGCTCCAGTACTTCCAGATCCTGGTCGGCGGCATGCAAGACCGCCACGATGTCGGACTCGAAGACCGACGCCAACGGCGCCACGTCGACGGCGAGCGGGTCGACGAGGGCGATCCCGCCCGGCCAGGCGATCTGCACGAGGGCGAGATGAGGGAAGTACGTGCGCTCGCGGTGGAACTCGGTGTCGAGGGCGTACTCCTCCACGCTCGACAGCTCGGCGAGCAGCTCGTCACGGCTGTCCTCGTCGTCGACCATCCGCCAGGCGCCGGGCTGCACGCTCGTCGTCCCCGGCTCGGGGGATATCTCTGCCGTGCCCCTGGTGCGACGGAAGGGCTCCCGGCTCGGGGTCCGTGTCATGCCGCCGTCAGCCCCCGTAGCTCATTCGTGTGTCTTCCATCCGCAGCACGGGCATGTCCTCGGCGCCGTCGGCGAAGCCGGCGTCGACGACCTCACCGACGAACAGGGTGTGGCTCCCCACGTCGAGGTGCTGGCGGACTTCGCAGTCGAGCCACGCAAGGGCGATCTCGGGGATCGGCGCGCCGCTGCGCCCGTGTCGGTACGGCATCCCGTTGAGGGTCGCCGCCCCGGGATCCTCGACCGCCGGCTTGACGAACTTCCGGACCTCGGCGCGCTGCTCCCGGGACAGCAGGCTGAGCGTGAAGCACGCCCCCTCGGAAATGAGGCGGTGCGTGACGGCGGCGGCTTCCACCGAGACGGCAAGGTGTTTCGGCTGCACGGAGATCTGCATCGCCCAGTTGATCGTCATGAGGTTGCGCCGGTCGCCGGATCGGCTGCCGAGCACGTAGAGGCCCATCGGGAGCTTCCAGAGAAGGCGCCGGCGCATACGGTCGTAGGCATCATGCTCAACGCCCGGCGGGAACGGTCCAACGGGGACACCGGGCGTGGCCATCACGGCTCAACGTAGCCCGGCGGGCGCGCGACCCGGTGATGGCTCGTCACAGGTGTTCCTTCCACGTGACCCCGAGGGCGGCCAGTCGCTGCTGGGCTTTCTTGAGATCTGCAATCGCCGTGTTGAACAACGCAAGGTCGGCCGCCATGCTCCCGGAGTGGACGGATCTGACGCCGCTGCAACTCGTCGACGCATTGACGACGGTGGTGTCTGCGTCGTTGAGATCGTTCGTGAGCGTCTGATCCGGCGTCGGCAGCGTGACGTAGGCCGTGCCGACATCCGAAGCCAGTCCGCCGCAGATCGTGCGCACGACTTTGGCCGAGCCGGCCGCCACGGCCTTGTGGACGAGGGTGATGTCGGCCACGATCTGATCGTGGTTGGCGACGAAGCTGTTCTGGCTCGCCCACTGCTGAACCTTTTGCGCCGTCGTGCCGGAGTACGGGGAGCACCCGCCGAGGATGACGGCCGCCAGCATGATTGCGCCGGCGGCGCCCCGCGACCGGTGGCGACTGAGCCGAAAGGTCACCCGAAGATCAGCACGTGGTAGTCCCGGCGCCCGCGCCGCAGGAGCACGTACCGGTCGCTCAGCAGGTCAGCGCGAGAGATGGCAGCCGCGCTGTCGTCATCGGCGCCACCGCGCCGCATGTTGTTGACGTAAGCACCCCCTTGGGCGATCGCCCTGCGGGCCTCGCTCCGGGAGGCGACGAGACCGCTCGACACGAGCGCCCCGGCGAGATCGAGCCCGTCACCGTCGAGCGCCGCGCGTGGCAGTGACGACGACGGTGCGTCCGCCACGACGTCGGCGAGCAAGTCCGCGTCGAGGGCGGCGATCTCCTCGGTGTAGAGCGCACGGGCGGCTCGCTCGGCGCGGGCGGTCTCGTCGGCCCCGTGCACGAACGTACAGACGGAGCGGGCGAGCTCCTGCTGGGCCTCCCGTCGCTCAGGGTGGTCCTCCGTCGCCTGCTCGAGCCGCTCGATCTCCTCGTGATCGAGAAACGTGAACCGCCGCAGCATCACGCCGGCGTCCGCGTCGGGAACGCGCACGAACCACTGGTACATGGCGAAGGTGGGCGTCAAGTGCCGCGCGAGCCAGACTGCGCCTGCCTCGGACTTGCCCATCTTCACGCCGTCGCTGCGGACGAGCAGGGGCCAGGTGAACGCGTGAGCTTCTGCCCCCCGAACCTTGTGGATCAGGTCGAGACCCATCGTGATGTTGCCCCATTGGTCGCTGCCGCCCATCTGGAAGCGACAGCCGTAAGTGTCGAACAGGTGCAGGTAGTCGGTCGCCTGCAGGAGCATGTAGCTGAACTCGGTGAACGAGATACCTTGATCCGGGCGACCGATCCTCGCGCTGACCGACTCCTTGGCCATCATCTGGTTCACGCTGAAGTGCTTGCCGATGTCCCTCAGGAAATCGATGAGCCGGAACTCGACGAGCCAGTCGGCGTTGTTGAGCAGGAGGGCCTGCGAGTCGCCGCGGTCCGGCGAGAAATCGAGCAGGCCCGCCAGCTGTGATCGGATGCCGGCGACGTTCTCGGCGATCTGCTCGGCCGCCAGCAGCGGGCGCTCCGTTGCTTTACCACCCGGGTCGCCGATGTAGCCGGTGCCGCCGCCGGCGAGGGAGATCGGACGGTGGCCGGCGTCCTGCAGCCGCCGAAGGGTCACGATCCCGAGCAGATGACCGATGTGGAGGCTTGGGGCGCTCGGATCGAAACCCGCGTAGGCGGCGTGACGTTCGGTGTCGAGGGCTCGGCGCACCGAGGGGCTCTCCTGCTCGATCAAGCCGCGCCAGGACAGATCCTCCGACAGCGTTGCCATGCTCACAGCGTGCCACGCCGGGAGCGGGACGAGCGAGACGGCGCCGGCGAGCCATACGGGGGCCGGCCCGGCGGGCGGCGGCCGGCGCTACCGTTTCCCCGTATGACGACGATCACGTCCGCGAGCGAATGGACCGCCCTTTCAGCCCGTCTTACGAGCGCGTTGCACCTGGCGGTACCACCGATATTCCTCGCGTTCGAGAGTGAGCTGCCCGAGGGGGTTCGCCAGTTCGACGGTCAGATGAGCGAGCCCTCCGCCGACGGCCGCAGCGGCAAGGTGAGCGCCTCGTGCGTGTTCTGGATGGAGGCGAGCCGGGCCGAAGGTGCCTTCGCCACGCAGGCCGAGGACCACGGCAACTGCAGCGTCGGCCGGTTGACCCACGGCTTCGCCTCCCTCGACGAGGTCGCCGGCAACGATGACGTCGCCGCCCTGCTGGCATCCGGCTGGGTGACGCCGGAGATGGTGCCGGCGATCCCGGTGGTGACGCAGCGCCCGGTCGTCATCAGCTACGGGCGCGTCGACAAGATGCCGTCTGGTGTCAGCCCGGACGTCATCATGGCGCGGGTGAACGGCCGCCAGTTGATGGTGCTGTGCGACGCCCTCCCAGGCCTTCGGATCGAAGGCAAGCCGCAGTGCCACATCGTCGCCGTCGCGAAGGAGCAGGGCGTGCCCGCCGCCAGCGTGGGCTGCGCCCTCAGCCGGGCCCGCACCGGGATGCGCCCGGAGGAGATGACCTGTGCGTTTCCTGCTTCCACCTTCGCCGACATCGTCGGGCAGGTGGAGGCGACCGCCGCCACCGACGCGGTCGTGGCGAAGTACGCGGTTGACGACGCCCGCCGTTTCGACGCCCGCAAGTGATCCTCGGGCTTACTCGAAGGAGCTCTGTCTGCGAAGGGCGCGACAGGCGAGGTTCTCGATCAGCCCGAGGCCGCTCGTAGCCCGCTGAGCGACTGCCGGACGGAAGCGTCGATCTCGGCGTGCAGGGCGACGTTGCCCCTTCGCTCGGTGTGGGCGATGACGAAGACGGGCAGGCCACTGACAGAGGCCTGCCGCCTCGCCGTATCCAGTGCAGGCACAACGTCAGCGGCGGCTGCCGGCTCGAGCACCGGATAGCCGCACCCACGGGCGAGGTCGGACACGGCCGGCCGCTGCGGGGTTCCGAACAGTCGCTCGAACTCCGTCTCGGGGAGCTCGCCCGATTGCGGGAGGAAACTGAAGATGCCTCCGCCCTCGTTGTCGAGCACGACGATCACGATCGGAAGCGGTGGGCCCCCGTTCGCCGGCCGCACGAGGGCCGACGCGTCGTGTAGCACCGCCAGGTCGCCCACAAGGGCGAAGACGTCGCCCCAGGCCCCGGAGGCGGCCACGCCGAGCGCGGTCGACACGACACCGTCGATGCCGTTAGCGCCGCGATTGGAGAAGACCCGCGGTGGCGATGTCCGGGGCCGCCCGAACCATTCGAGGTCTCGGACCGGCATCGAGGAGGAGACGACGATGGCCGCGTCGGCCGGCGCGTGGGCGTACAGCGACCTTGCGACTCCCGGCTCGGTGATCTCGGGATGGCCGCGCAGCACGCCGTCGATGGCGGCCTGAGCGACTGTCTCCGCCTCGGCCCAGGCACGCGACCAAGGGCTCGGCGCAGCGGGCCCTGCGCCGTCGACCCTGAGGCCGCCCGCATGCACTGCCGCCTCCCGGCCGGCGTCCTTCCAAGCCCAGTGTGGATCGACGGCGACATGGACGGCGCCGGCGGCGGCGGTCCGGGACAGCCACCCTGCCAGCACCTTGGACGCCCATGGGTCACCCACGCGCACGACAACCTCCGGCGTCATCTCCCCGGCGAAACGCTCATCCCGCAACAACGCGTCCGCCGCCCCCACGACGCTGGCGTCTGCCAGCCGGCAGCCCGACCGCGGGTCCGCCAGCACCGGCCAGCCGAGAGCAGCGGACAACGCCGGGATGCTCTGCCCGCACCGGTCGGCTCCCCCGCCGGCCACGATGAGGCCCCGGGCCTCAGGGCGCAGGAGGTCGCTCAGGTCCTCCGTGCCCCCTCGCACCGGGGTAGGCCCGGTGGTTCGATGCCAGGGCCGGCCTGGGGCCCTCGGTGGGGGCAGCTCGCCTGGCTCACCGATCAGCGGCTCTCGGAAGGGCATGTTGAGGTGGACTGGGCCTGAGCCGAGAGGGCCGCCTTCCGCTTCGGCGACGGCGCGGCTCGCGAACGAGCGCCACGCCCCGCGGGCCGCCTCATCCGGCACGCCAAAATCACCGAACCAGCGGACCGCCCGACCGAACAGGTGCGTCTGGTCGATGGTCTGCGGTGCCCCGACGTCGCGCAGCTCGGGCGGCCTGTCTGCGGTGCAGACGACGAGGGGCACGCCGGCGTGATGTGCCTCCACGACAGCCGCGTGCAGCTCGGCGGCGGCCGTGCCGCTCGTCGTGAGCACGACGGTGGGCCGCAGCGAGGCGAGCGCCAGCCCGATCGCGAAGAAACCCGCCCCGCGCTCGTCCAACCGCACACTCACCCGCAGACCGCCGTGGCGCACCAGCGCGAGTGCCATCGGCGTGGATCGCGAGCCGGGGCACACGACGGCGTCGCGAACGCCGTGGCGCCACCACTCGTCGGCAAGCGTGGCGCAGAACGCCGCCGCGGTGTCTGCCGCTACGTTCGACATCTGTGCCAGATCAACCGCGCGCCACGCCGCTTCACCTCACCCGCTCCGGCGAGGGAAAGCGACGGATCATCCTCGTTCATGGATTCACGCAGTCCTGCGAATCCTGGGCGGGACTTCGCGACGACCTCGGGCAGGACCACGAGGTGGTGGTTCCCGATCTCCCGGGACATGGCGAATCCCCTCGGGCATTCGGCGACCTCTCGAACGCAGCCGATCAATTGGCAGAGAGCTGCGGAAAGGGCACATACGTCGGCTACTCGCTCGGTGGTCGCATCTGCCTGCACCTCGCCCTTCGCCGGCCGATCCTGGCGGAGCGCCTCGTGCTCATCGGGACCTCGGCCGGCCTCGAGGACGTCGACGGGCGAGCCGCCCGGCGCCTCGACGACGATGCCCTCGCCGATCGGCTTGCCGAGGGCGGTGACGCCGGACTGCCCAACTTCATCGACGAGTGGCTGGCCGGGCCACTCTTCGAGCACCTGAGCGACAAGGAGGCGGACCGCCCGAGCCGGCTCGTCAACCACGCCGCCGACCTCGCCGGCGCCCTGCGTCATTTCGGCCTCGGCGTCCAACTGCCGGTCTGGGAACAGGCGCGTGGCCTGCGCATGCCCGTGCTCGTAGTAGCGGGTGAGAAGGACGTGAAGTTCGTGGCGATCGGGGAGCGACTCGCCGCCGCCATCGGTACGAACGCACTGTTCCTGCTCGTACCGGGGGCGGGCCACGCCGTGCCGTTCGAGCAGCCGGAGGCATTCGCGAACCTCATCCGGTCGTTCGTCGCCGGCGATGTCTGGCCGCCGGCACCGCCCGAACCGGCGGGCTGACAGCATCACCAGGCCAGCCGGAGTCACCAGGCCAGCCCGAGTCACCCGGCCAGCCGGAGTCACCAGGCCAGCCCGACGGCGAACAGCACCCCGAACGCGAGGAGCAACCGACCCGTCGACACGAGCACCGGAACGAGGTCCCGGCCGGTCGCCTTGCGCAGGACCGCCCTCACGGGCCCGGCGGCGAGCGGGATCGCCACGAGTGCGAGCACCGAGAGGTGTCGTTCGGCGGAGAGGGCTGCAGCCGTGGCAAACGCCAGCACCAGGCAACCGGTGTAGAACCAGCGCGTGCGGTTGTCCCCGAGCCGGACGGCAAGGGTCAGCTTGCCGGAGACGGCGTCAGTGGGGATGTCACGCAGGTTGTTGACCACGAGGATCGAGACCGAGAGCAGTCCGATCGGCACGGCCGCCAGGATTGCGAGCGCCGTCAGGTGCTCGAGGCTCACGTAGGCCGTGCCTGCGACGGCGACGAGGCCGAAGAACACGAAGACGAAGAACTCCCCGAAGCCGGCATAGCCGTAGGGCCGCGGGCCGCCGGTGTAGAACCAAGCTGCTGCCACGCTCACGGCGCCGACGGCCAGCAGCCATGGCGACGTGGCAAGGGCGAGGCCGAGGCCGGCGAGGCCGGCGAGTGCGAAGCTTAGAAACGCCGCCCGTTTGACCGCCGCCGGCGCTGCCAGGCCGCCGGCGACGAGGCGGACCGGGCCGACCCGAACTGCGTCGGTGCCCCGCACCCCGTCGGAGAAGTCGTTGGCGTAGTTCACGCCGACCTGCAGTGCGAGTGACACGACGAGGGCGGCAGCGGAGCGCCACCAGATGACGTGGCCCTGCGCGGCGGCAACGGCCGTGCCGACGAGCACCGGCACGACGGCCACCGGCAGCGTCCGCGGCCGGGCACCGGCCACCCACGCTGCCGGCTTGGTCATCGCCGGTCCCGGTTGGCTCTGCAGGACGATCCGTTCAGGGACGCCGGGGGAAACGGGAGAAGTCCGGGCTCCGCTTCTCGACGTAGGCGTTGCGACCCTCCTGGCCCTCTTCGGTCATGTAGAAGAGCATCGTCGCGTCGCCCGCCAGTTGCTGGACGCCGGCGAGGCCGTCGTCGGCGGCATTGAACCCCGCCTTCAGCATGCGGAGGGCGATCGGCGAGAGCTGGTTCATCGTGCGGCACCACTCGAGCGTCTCGTCCTCCAGCTGCTCGAGTGGCACGACGGCGTTGACGAGACCCCAGGCGAGCGCTTGCTCGGCGTCGTACTGCCGGCAAAGGAACCAAATCTCCTTGGCGCGCTTCACGCCGATCGTGCGCGCGAGGAGGCCCGAACCAAAACCGCCGTCGAAGCTGCCGACTCTCGGGCCCGTCTGACCGAACCGGGCGTTGTCGGCCGCGATCGTGAGGTCGCACACCAGATGCAGCACGTGGCCGCCGCCGATGGCGTAGCCGGCGACCATCGCAACGACGGGCTTCGGTAGACGGCGGATCTGGATCTGAAGGTCGAGAACATTGAGCCGGCCGATTCCACGCTGGGCGACCTCGTCGTCGCCGATGTAGCCATCGTCGCCGCGGATGCGCTGGTCGCCACCGGAGCAGAACGCATCCGGGCCCTCCCCCGTCAAGATGACGACGCCCACGTCCGGATCGTCCCTGCCGGCCTCGAAGGCGCGAGAGAGCTCGAAGAGGGTCTGCGGGCGAAAGGCGTTGCGCACTTCGGGGCGGCAGATCGTGATCTTGGCGATCCCGTCGGCCGTCTCGTAGCGGATGTCCTGGTAGTCGCCAGTTTCTTTCCAGTCAGCCGGCATGGCGGTCAGGCTAATGGCCCACGGCCATCCCCGGTCCAATCGGCCCCGTTCCGATCCGGCGGCTGGCGGCGAGGCGGCGCGGTCGGGCAGCCTGGACGGGTGCCGCGCTTGATCGCTCTGTGCCTGCCAGGCGGGCCCGCCTTCGTCGAGCAGCTGCGACGCGCCTGGGATTCCGGCGACGCCGTCCTGCCCGTCGACCTCCGCCTGGCACCGCCGGCCCGCGAGCGGTTGCTCAGCGCCCTCAGGCCGGCCTGTTGGGTCGGCCCCGACGGGATCGCCACGCCGCTCGCTGGAGCCGAGCCCGTCGAGGGGGGCGATGCCCTCGTCATGGCGACGAGCGGCAGTACCGGTGAACCGAAGGGCGTCGTGCTGACGCACGAGGCCGTCGAGGCGTCCGCGCGTGCGACGAGCCGGCGCCTGGCGGTGGACGCCGGCACCGACGCCTGGTGGGCCTGCCTGCCGCTGTCCCACGTCGGCGGCTTGTCCGTCGTGACGAGGTCCTTGACCGAGGGCGTGCGGTGTGACGTCGTGGAGGGTTTCTCGGAGGAAGGGGCCCTAGCGGCCCTCAAGGGCGGCGCCACGCTCACGTCGCTCGTGCCCACGGCGCTGTGGCGCCTCCCCTCGGCAGTGGCCGACCGCTTCCGCCATATCGTGCTCGGCGGGCAGGCACCACCTGCTGTGCTGCCGCCGAACGTCGTCACGACCTACGGCCTCACCGAGACGGGGAGCGGCCTCGTCTACGACGGTCGCCCGATCGACGGGGCCGAGCTCCGCATCGTCGGTGGCGAGATCCACGTGCGCGGCCCGATGCTGCTGCGCTGCTACCGGGACGGGCGCGACCCGAAGGACGGGGAGGGGTGGTTCGCCACGGGCGATGGCGGCGAGATGCGGCCGGACGGGTCGCTCTCGGTGCTCGGGCGGATGAGCGAGATGATCATCAGCGGAGGCGAGAACATCTGGCCGGCGGCCGTCGAGGCCGTGATCGCCCGCCACCCGGCGGTGGCCGACGTAGCCGTGGGCGGTGTGCCCGATCCTGAGTGGGGCGAGCGCGTCGTCGCCTACGTCGTCCTCGAGGAGAAGGGATCGCGCGAGGGGCCTTTGCTCGGGCAGCTCCGAGCGCTCGTGATGAGCGAGATCGCCGGCTACGCGGCGCCCCGTGAGGTCGTGCTCGTGGAGGCCATCGAGCGAACGGCACTCGGCAAGGTTCAGCGGGAGCGGCTCGGCGCCTCCGAGGGCGAATCGCCCCGCCGACCGACGCCCAGCGGACCGACGTCGCGGGGGCCGACGCCCCGCTGACCGAGGCGGGGCAGCACGGCGCGCAGGCTGCGATGGCGCAGGCACCCGGCCCAAAGGCCGGCACCGTAGGCGAGGTCGTCGAGCGCCCCGAGTCCGAGGGCCGCCGCCAGGCTGCAGGTCGCCGGCTCGCCGGATCCGCCCCGGGCGGGAGGCGCCGCGCCGGCGGCAGGCTCGCCGGATCCGCCCCAGGCGGGAGGTGCCGCGCCGGCGGCGACGCGGCGCGCACCCCACCATGGCGGCACATGGCCTGCCACTTCCGCCGCGAGCAGAGCCCCGGCGATCGGGCGGCGCCACCCGGGCACGAGCCCTGCCGCCGCCAGGGCGGGCGGCCACCACGCTCGTCGCAGAGCCGAAGCGATGCCCGCGAGGTTCCCGAGCTCGGCGATCGCGAGCGTGGCAACCGCATCGGCGCCGGCGGAGGCGACACCGACCTGTCGAAGCTTCGAGCGTAGGGCGCGAGCGGGCACGGCCGTGGCGAGGAGGGACAGGGGGACCCTGTACCGAAGCCGGCCGAAGGGGAGGATCAACGCCAGCACGGCCGTGACGGCCCACGAGTTGCCCTCGAACGGAGCAACCGTTCCAGGATGGCGGCGCTCGAGGGCGGCGGCGGAGGATCCGTAGCGGCATCGCTGCCGGAGGAACGAGACGACGTCCGGGCGGCTGTCGTGACGGACGACCGACCGGGGCTCGTAACGCACCCGCCAACCCGCCGCCTCCAGGCGCCGGAGCAGATCGACGTCCTCGCCCACGGTGAGGCCGTCGTCGAACCACCCGATGTCGTCAAGGGCGGTCGCCCGGCACAGGAGCGCCGCCGTCGGCACGAAGGACAGGCGGCGGTGGGCGCCCACGAGTCCCGGCTCCGGGCCTAAGTCGAGCGGTGAGCTGACGGACTCGTAGCCCGCCAGGCGGCCGTGCCCGACCGCCCGGACTCGCGGCGCCACGGCACCGAGACGGCCGTCCTCGAAATGGGCGAGCAGCTTTCCGAGCCAACCCGGCTCTCCGACGGCGTCTGCATCGAGAAACGCCACGAGGGGACTCGAGACGAAGGTGCGGGCGGCGTTTCGGGCCGAAGCCGGTCCGCCTGGGCTGGACTTGCGCACGAGCACGGCGCCGGCTGCGGCCGCAACGGAGTGCAGGCGGACGGAGCTGTCATCCGCAGATCCGTCGTCGACGACCACGACGGGTCCGGCGAACTCCGCCCGCAGCTGCGCGAGCAGGCGGGCGACGGTGCGATCGTCGTCGCGCACGGGCACGACCACGGTGACCTCGTCGACAGCGGCGCTGCGGGCGGCCGGCAGCGGATGCAGGAGGCCGCCGGCGGTAAGGCGCGCCACGAGTGCGGTCGCCGCCGGACCCTCAGAGCGCCCGGCGGAGCGCTCGCCAGCGGAGAGCTCGCCGCCGGCGAGATCGTCCCCGCAGAGATCGTCCCCGCAGAGATCGTCCCCGCAGAGATCGTCCCCGCAGAGATCGTCGAGGACGGCGACGCCCGCGGGGCTCAGCCGTAGGAGGCGGAAAGGCTCGCCTCCGAGCAGCACCCTGCCAGCGGGCCCGAGCCGGCGGACGCGTCGGTCGAGCACGTATCGCCGCGTGGTGCCGGCCTTGTCGGTCGAACCGGCCCTGTCAGTCGAAGACGAGGACGCCCCGCACGTTCTTGCCGTCACGCATGTCCTCGTAGCCCTGGTTGATCTCCTCGATCGGGTACGTCTTCGTGATCAGCTCGTCGAGCAGGAGACTGCCTTCCCGGTAGAGCGTGAGGATCGTCGGGATGTCCACGCGGGGGTTGCCGCCGCCGAACAGCGAGCCCCGCACCTCCTTCTGCCAAAGGGTCAGCTCGAACAGCGAGAGCGAGACCTGCGCCTGCGAGAACGGTGCGATCGCCGTCACGACGACAGCCCCTCCCTTGCGCACGAGGGACATGACCGGCCCGAGAAGTTCACCGTGGGCGACGCCCGTCGTGATGATGGCGGCGTCTGCCAGCTGGCCCTGGGTCATGTCGTTCACGAGTGAGTAGGCCTCGAAGACGTCCTTCGCCGTGTGGGTGGCACCGAAACGCTTCGCACTCTCCCGCTTCATCTCGACCGGGTCGACCGCCACGATCCAGCGTGCGCCCGCCATCTTGGCGCCCTGCACGGCGTTCGACCCGATGCCGCCGACGCCCACTACGACGACGACGTCCCCGGGGGTGACGCGGGCCGTGTGCACGGCGGAGCCCCAGCCCGTGGCGACGCCGCAACTGACGAGCGCTGCCTTGTCGAGCGGGATGTCCTGGTCGATCTTGATGACGGACGCCTCGTGCAGGACCTGGTGTGAGGCGAAGCAGCCGACGAGCGACATCGGTGCCAGCCCCTGTCCCTTGGCGTGCATGCGGTGCAGGCCATTGGCGATGGGCGTGCCCAACATGAGGTACTGGCCGAGGTCGCAGAGGTTCTGGTGGCCGCTCGCACACGGGCGGCAGCGGCCGCAGCTCGGGATGAAGCTCATGACGACGTGGTCGCCCGCCTGCACGCTCGTGACGCGGCTACCCACCTTCTCGACGATGCCCGCACCCTCGTGCCCTCCGACAGCCGGCAGCGCGATGGGGATGTCGCCGGTGACGATGTGCTCGTCGGAGTGGCACAGGCCGGCAGCGCCCATGCGGACGAGGACCTCCTCCGGCTCCGGGTCGTCGAGCTCGACTTCCTCGACCTGCCACGGCTCGTTCACTCCCCACAAGACGGCGGCTTTGGCCTTCATGGCAGCTCCTTCCTCATACGCACCCGGACACGTCGCCAGAGAAACCCGCGACCCTGCGCCTGACCGTACCACCGCGCCCCATCGCCTTTTCGCGGCCGAGCCTTCGCGCGAACATCGGTTCGCGGGCGAATGGTCAGCGAGCCGTCATGCCCGCGTCGACCGGGAGCACGGCCCCGGTCACGCCGCTCGATCCTGCCCCACACAGCCACACGATGGCCGCGGCCACTTCGGCCGGCTCGAGCAATCTCGGCTCGAGGTGATGGACGCGGAATTCCTCGGGGCTCTCGAGCCCGTACACGGCGGCGCTGGCAACGAGCCCGGCCGTGCGGGTCGACCCCGGAGCCACCACGTTGGCGGTGATGCCCTCGGTGGCGAGCTCGGCCGCGAGGCTGCGCGTAAAGCCGATCACGCCGTGCTTTGCCGCCACGTACGCGCTGAGCCGCGGGAATCCCACGACTCCGCCGGCTGAAGCGACCGCGACGAACCGGCCCTGTCGCGGCATCGGCATCGCCAGCATCGCCGGGATGGCCGCCCGGGCGAGCCGCCAGACGCCCGCCAGGTTGACGTCGATCATCGCCTCCCAGAGCTCGTCGCCGGTCTCCCACCCCGCCGGGCCTCCGCCGATCATGCCGGCGACAGCGACAGCGGCGTGCAGCCCACCAAAACGCGACACGGCGAGATCCACGGCGACGTCCAGCCCCTCCTGGTCCCGAACGTCAGCGACGTGGCCGGCTGCGTCCGGACCACACTCACGGACGACCGCCTCGAATTCGCCCAGCGTCGCGAGGCTGTAGTCGACGACGGGGTCGTCGCTGCACGAGTCGACGAGGACGAGCTTCCAACCCGCTGCCGAGAGCGCCCGAGAGACGGCGGCGCCGATGCCGCGGGCCGCGCCGGTCACGACGGCGACCCGGCCGGCGCCCGACGCGCCGGGGGCGATGTGCTCGGTCGTCATGAGATCTCCGTTTCTTCGTCGTGATCCTCGACGAGGGGTGGGGGCGTCCGTGCAGTCTCCCCTGGATCGGCCGTCTCCCCAGGGCTGGCCGGTTCGGACGTATCCGCCAGCTCACCCCACTGGGGCAGCTCACCCGACTGCGCCAGCTCACCCCACTGGGGCAGCTCACCCCACTCGGCCAGCACCGTTAGGAGCGCGTCGGCGGCTTGCTCAGGCCCGAGCGTGAGGGTACGCGCCGTCGGGCGCTCGTGCAGTGCGCCCGTGAGCGTGAGGATGCGCTCGCGCGCAGTCCGGCCGCGAGGCGGCGGCACGACTCGCGTGCGAGGCCGGAACGGCTCGACACCCACGAGCTCCACCGTCGTCTCTGCATGCCCGCTGGCGCCGTGGGCATCGGGAGCCGGGTGGGCCGCCAGCACGGCGCCGAGGACTTCGATCTCGGCGTGCGTCGCCGACAGTGCCCGCCCGAGTGTCGCACGGCGCAGGCGAGCGGTCACGGCCTCCACCGAGATCACGCACGGTGGACGGAGCGCCAGGCGTTCGCGGCGCCCGCCGTCGAGGCGTCGCTCGACCTCGAGCACCACGGTCGGCGCCCCTGATACCGCAGACGCTCTCGGAGCCGAACCGGCCCCGCCCGAGCCGTCCGCGCCCGAACCGTCCCCGCCAGAACCACCCCTCGGCTCCGTCGCCTCCGTCGACCGCCCGATGGCTACGGCGACGAGCCCAAGCGCTTGGACGGCCCCCAGCCTGGCGGCGAGGAAGGCGGGAACCGAGCCACTTCCGTGGTCGACGCTCGCATCGCCGCAGCACACGACGAAACCGGTCGATCCGCGAACCTCGACCAGTCGCTGCACGCCGGCCGACAGCGCGTCGGCGGCGGCGGCGCTCGGGGCCGAGGCGGCGAGAGGGACTCGGACCGCTCGCTCAGCCCCGGCGGCGATCGCACCACGCAGCACGTCCTCCGCGTCCGCGTCGCCGGCGGTGAGCGCCACGGCCTCGCCGCCGGTGCGCTCGGCGATCCGCAGCGCCCACTCGAGGGCGGCCTCGTCGGAACGTGACGGACCTGCTGAGGCACGGTCGGCGATCACGGTTCCCGTGAGCGGGTCGACCCCGGCACGGAGCTCCACTCGTTTCATGCAGGCGACGACGAGGAGCCGGCCGGCCGCGTCGGGAGGGCTCATGTGTGCCGGTACACGACGCCCGAGCCGCCCTCCGGGTACGCCCAGGTGATTGCGCCCGCAGTGTTGCAGACCATGTAGCAGGTGCCGCACTCGAAACACTGCTCGTAGTTGAAGAGGATCCCGCCATCGGAGATCGGCACGAAGAGCCCGGCCGGGCAGGCGGTGACGCACTCGCGCGTCGTGCAGCCCCGGCACGAGTCGCCGTCGACGACGATGTGCGCCACCGGAGCGACCCGGAATTCGGTCGTGGCCATTCGGTCCTCGAACGACAGCGCTTGCGACACGGGCAGAGTCACGGCGTCACCCGAGCATCCGCCACGACGTCCAGGCGTCGCGGGCGAGGTCCCGCCAGCGCAGGCCCGCACGGCGCCGCTGGGCGAAGAGGACGGACCGAAGGCGCGGTTTCGGAGTCGGGTTCGAGACGGTGAAGATTTCCTCGACGATGTCGCAGACGAACTGTGGGTACCGGTTCTGCACCCGATCGGAGAGCACGAGGTGGGGGGCACGCTTCAGCCGCTCGAGGTCCGCCAGCACGAAGCCCTCCTTCAACCGCCGCCGGTAGGCCGAATCGAGGCGCCGGCCGCTCGTGTCACTCGCCGCCACCGCTTCGGCGACGGCACCGGCCGCGGCAGCTCCGGACGAGATGGCGAAGTTCACTCCCTCCAGCCAGAGTCCCGACGCGAGGCACATGGCCGCAGCATCGCCGGCCACGACGAACCCATCGGCGGCGAGCGCCGGCATCATCGAGACGCCTGCCTCCGGGATGAGGTGAGCGCCGTACTCGACGAGGTCGGCGCCTGCTACGAGCGGCGCGATGGCAGGGTGGGCCTTGAAGCCGGCGAGGATGTCCTCCGGCCGCCGGCCGGACGAAGTGAGCGATGGCAACGAGAGCACGAGGCCGACCGAGATCGTCTCGCGGTTGGTGTAGACGAAACCCCCACCGGCGACCCCTCCCGTACCACCGAGAATCTCGAAGTCCGCCCCCTCGCCTTCGGACAGGCCAAACCGTCGCTCGATCTCCTCGGCAGGCAGCGCCAGGATCTCCTTCACCCCGAGTGTGTAGTTGGCCGGGTCGGAGGCGGCGGCGCAACCGGCTTCCTTGGCGAGAAAGGAGTTGACCCCGTCACAGGCGATCACGGCCGATGCCGGCAGATCCCCTTCCGGTCGGTCGGTACGGACGCCGGCGATGCGCCCCCCACCGTCCCGCAGCAGCCCGACAGCGGTCGTCGAGGAGAGGAGGACAGCTCCGGCTTCGACCGCCTTGGAGGCGAGCCAGACGTCAAAGGCCGGGCGGAGTGCCGTGGCGCCGTTGTAGGGAGCTTCACCCCAGGCCGTCGTCCGGAAATCGACGGACAAGGCCTGCGTCTCGGTGAGCAGCATCGTCGCCCGGCGCGTCACCCATCGCTCGAACGGTGCCTCCGCACGCCACTCGGGGACGAGGTCGTCGAGGACGCGCGGGTAGACGACACCGCCGAACAGGTTCTTCGACCCCGGAGCGGGGCCGCGTTCGAGCAGGCAGACGCTGAGGCCGGCCCGCGCCAGCTGCAGTGCGGCGGTGGAACCGGCAGGGCCTGCTCCGACGACGACGACCTGGAATTGCGGGGTCATGACCCGGCTACCCCGCCGGGCTCGAACCGCTGGGCCGACTCGAGCCGCTGGGCCGATTCGAGCCGCTGGGCCGATTCGAGCCGTTGGACGGTTTCGAGCCGTTGGGCCGATTGGAGCCGTTGGGCGAGCACCTCGATCAAGGCTCTGGCGTCGGTCACGAGAGCCAGGTCGGCGAGCACCATCATCGGGCAGCTGCGGTCGAGGTTGACGGAGATGACGTGGTTCGGCGCACCGATGCCTCCGAGGTGCTGCGCTGCTCCGGAGACACCGAAGGCCACGTAGCAGCGGGGACGGACGGACACGCCGGTCGTGCCGATCTGCCGGTCGTGGCCGAGCCAGCCCGCATCGGTCACGACGCGTGTCGCCCCGAACGACGCTCCGAGCCCGGCAGCGACGACCTCGAGCAGAGCCACGTGTTCCGGATCGCCGACACCGGCACCGGCGGCGACGATCCGGGCCGCCTCGGCAAGATCGATGACGGCCGGATCTGCCGCGATGAGACGAAGCAGCTCTGCGTCGCGGCCGTCGGCACCGGTGTCCGCCGGATCGAGGAGGTGCACGTCGACGCGGGTGGCGCCGCCGTTGTCCGGGTCTCGGTCTCGCCCGTCGGACGTGACAATCGCCGCCCTCGACCCGGGAAGCAACGTGGCGACGAAGGGGCCATCCGCCCGGAAGCGAGCCACCTGCCGGCCCCCCAGCCACGCAAGCCGAGCGCCATGTTCGGTCACGGCGATGGCGCCTGCAAACAGCGGCCGGCCGAGAACGGTCGCCAGGCGAGGCGCCAGGTCGCGCCCGTCGGGCGAAGCCGGCAGCACCACGACGTCGGTGGGTGCCACGTGCGGGGCAATGGCGTCGGCCCACTGCGCCGGGCGGAACGAAACTCCCAACTCGAGGACTCGCAGCTCCTGACATTCCCTGCCCGCGTGGGCCGCCCGGGCGCGATCCGCCAGGTCTGCCGCGGCGACGGCGGCACCGTCGCCGGCCACGACGGCGACACCGCCCGCCTCGGCGACCGCTTCCTCGGAGCCGGCGACAACGACTCCATCTCGAACGGGCAGGACGGCGATCACGGACGAGCGCCCTCTCGCTCGCCTTCGATGACGGCAGCATGCGCACGCCGGGGCGCTACACAGTCACCGGCGCGGCGCACGTCTGCGGTCGGGCTCGCCCGCCGCAGGGCGAGGTAGAGCTCGTCGTCCGGCTCCGCCGGCAGCGCGAGGACGACCCAGCTGACAACCCGGTCCTCCGTCGAGCCCGTCGGATGATGGAGCAACTGCACGGCTCCACCAGATGCTCCCATGACGACACGATCGCACGACTGGGTGATGTGCTTGGCAGCCGCCCGCATGTTGAAACCCTCCAGGTCGAGCGTGATCCCGAGATCCTGGCCCACGACCATGCCTGGCGTCACGATCTCGACGTCGCAGCCGCGGTCGGCGAGGAGCTCGGCCACGCTCGTCGCCTGATGGAACCCGACTTCGTCGACGAGGAGAACGTCGCCCTCGGGAGACGCCCGCCCGTCGAGCACCTCGGTGACGTCGACAACGGCGATGCCCTCGCCCGCGGCCATCTCGAGCCAGAACGGGCGCCGGGGCCGGGCGCCGGTGGCGACGATGACGCGGCAGGCGCCGTCAGCCATCACCGAGTCGGGGGATGCCTCCACGCCGAAGCGGATCTCGACGCCGAGCTGCCGACACTCGTGCAACTGGTTGCGGACGATGTCCCCGAGCTCGGCCCGGTTCGGGACGGAAGCCGCCAGCCGTATCTGGCCGCCTGCCTCGTCGGATTTCTCGAGGACGGTCACCTCCCATCCGCCGTGTGCGGCGGCGATGGCAGCCTGCAGGCCCGCAGGCCCGGCACCGACGACGAGCAGCCGGCCGTCGCCGGCGGCTCTCGGAGCTGCACCCGCCGTCGGAGAGCCGGCCGTCGGAGAGCCGGCCGTCGAAGCTTGGCCGGCCCTCGACACGCCACCGGCTCTCGACGAGACGGCCCGGACGGGAGAGCCGAGCTCCGCCTCCCTGCCCGTTCTCGGATTCTCGATGCAGCCGAGCCACCTGTTGAGGCCCATGCGCCCGACGCACTCCTGGTTGCACGACAGGCACAGGCGGATCGACTCGGTCTGCCCGGAGCGAGCTTTTCCGACGAGCTCCGGGTCGGCGATCTGGCCCCGTACGATTCCCACGAGATCGCATTGGCCCTCCGACAGGGCGCGCTCTGCTTGCAACGGATCCTTGAACCGGCCCACACCCACGACCGGCAGTGACACCGCCTCGCGAATACCCGACGAGATGAAGCCGGCGTATCCGGGTGGCACGTGCATGGACGCCTCGATCATGAACAGCGACGCCGTCGCCACTCCGATCGAGGTGTTGATGTAGTCGGCGCAGCCTTGCCGTTCCACCATCTTCGCGACCGACACGGCTTCGTCGATCCGCGACCCGCCTTCGATGAGCTCGTCACCGCAGAGCCTGACGCCGAGCGCCAGTCCAGGTCCGATCTCTGCGCGCACGGCGTCGAGGAGCTCTAGCAGCAACGTCGCCCGGCCCTCGAGCGAGCCGCCATACCGGTCCGTTCGCAGGTTCGTGGCGCTCGACAGGAAGCCACGCACGATCGACGAATGCGAGCACTGCAGCTCGATCCCGTCGAATCCGCCCAGCCGGCAGTGCCTCGCCACGAGGGCGTATCCGGCGACGATCTCGGCGATCTCGGCCTCCGTCACGGCATGCGGCACCTCGCGGAAGAGCGGGTCGGCAACGGGCGAGGGGGCCCAGACCGGCAGCCGCGTGTACATCGACGACGCCTGCCCGCCGTTGTGGTTGATCTGAGCGAAGATCGGTACGCCGTGGCGATGCACGGCATCGGTGATCCTCCGGTACCCGGGGACGACGTCGGGGTTGAAGCCGTGGATGAGCTTCTCGTACGGCCAGTCAGTCGGATGGGTGGAATGCTCCTCGGTGATGATGAGGCCGGCCCCACCGGCCGCCCGGGCGGCGTAGTAGGCGGCGTGCTGCGCGCTCGGGAGCCCCTCGGATGCATAGTTCGTCAGGTGGGCCGAGAAGACCGCCCGGTTCGCCACCGTCACCGGACCGATGCGGAGGGGCGAGAACAACAGCGGGTAGCGCTGGCTCCTCGTCACGGTCGGCTCGCAGCGCCGGCGAACGCTCCGAAGCCCACCGAGCAGAGGGCCATCGCCGTCCTGCGACCTTCGAGAACGGCTTCGAGCACGGTCCGCGGCGCGACGGCGTCACCGGCCACGAACACGCCGCTGCGAGCGGCCGACACGGCGCGGTACAACGTGTCCTCCGGCAGCCGATGGCCGGCGTCGACGAAGACGGCGGCCGGCACAGTCGAAACGACGCCAGAGTCGCGATGCTCGATGACAACGCTCTCGGTGTCCACCGAACGTATGACGCACCGCTTGGCGAGCACGACACCGGCTTGCTGCAGCCGCACGCTGGCGGGCGCCAGATCCCCGGTGCGGGCGAGCTGCTCGCCGACGACGAAGTCGGGAGTCACGAACGTGACTGCAGCGCCGAGCGAGGCCAGCAGCTCGGCTACACCCACACCGATCGGGCCGCCGATGGGGTCGTAGACGACGGCAGGCGACAGCGGCGCTTCGCCGACGAGGCGCTCGGCTGACAACATATCGGCCGCCGCCACCACCGGAGCGAACGGCGCCACATGGAAGCCCCACCGGCCGGGACGTGAGCCCGTGCAGCACACGACGGGACCTTCATGGGCGTCGAGCTCCTCCAACGCCACCTCGTAGCCGGTGACGAGCTCGACGCCGGCGATGCGGCACTCCGCCTCCTGCCATGCGACGAAGTCCGCCAGGCGTGCGCGGCCCGGGGCCTTGCTCGCCGTCACGACCATGCCTCCGAGATGATCCGCCCGTTCGAACAAGGCGACCGGCGTGCCCGTGAGCGCTGCCACGCGAGCGCATTCGAGCCCGGCGGGACCACCACCCACCACGAGCAGCTGGCCTCGGCGGTCGTCCACCCGCTTGCCCGCAGGCCGGCGACGGCCGTCTGAGGCGCCCACGACCTCCGACTCGTCGACCCAGGCGGGCTCGGGAACGGCGGCTTCGACGGACTCGTAGCCCGTGTGGGGATCGGTGATGCAGGAGACGAGGGGGTTTCGCGAGTCGCGGACCTGGCACGCCTGATTGCACAGCGTGCACGGGCGGACGCGACCGGGCCGGCCGCTCAACACTTTGCGGACGAGCGCGGCGTCGGCGATAAACGCCCGTGTCATCTCGACGAAGTCGGCTTCTCCGCTCTCGACGATGTCGGCCGCCATCGCCATCTCGACGATGGAGCCCTGCGCGACGACGGCGATCTCCGGTGCGAGGGCGGAGCGCACGAGTGCGGTGGCGTGGCGGTTCATGCCCGGGGCGACGTGGCCGTCCGGCTGGGTCGCACCCGTCCCGTAGGCGGAGCCGCGAACGACGGTCACGTAGTCGAAGCGCCGGTTCGAGGCGAGTCCTGCGAGCAACGTCGCGGCCGCCTCGGGGACGATGCCCGCCCACGGGGCGAGCTCGTCACAGCTGAAGCGGAGCCCGACGATGGCGGATGTGGCAGCCCGGATGGCGTCGAGCACGGCCCGCAGGAAGGCCGGACGGTCGGCGCCGAGCTCGTCGTCTCGCAGGTTCGTGAGCCCCGAGCAGAACTGGCGCAGCAGGCTCCACTGCCCGGCGTTCACTTCCACGCCGTCGCAACCTGCCTCCACCGCCAGGGCGGCAGCGGAGGCGAAGCCGTCGATGACGGCGGCGACGTCCTCGTCCTCCATGATCTTCGGGACTTCCCGGGTCACGACGTCCGGCACGCTCGAGGGGGCGAGGAGCGCTTGTTGGTGGTAGGCGCTCGAGCCCTGCCCGCCGGAATGCCCGATGGCGGCGAGCACGAGCGAGCCCTCGGAGCGGCATGCCGTGGCAACCTCGGACCAGCCTTCGGCGCACTCCGACGCGAGCGGGGAACGTTCGTACGGCCAATCGGAGGGGTGGACTGCAGCCTCCTCGACCACGATGACGCCGGCCCCGCCGGCGGCCCTCGCCCGGTAGTAGGCCACGTGTCGCTCGGAGACGGAGCGCTTCCGCCCGAGGTTCGTCACGTGCGGCCCGAAGACGAAACGATTGCGGGCCGTGCTGCTCCCGAGCCGTACCGGGTCGCCGAGCGTGCTCACGAAGCTCGGGCTGTGCCGCGCGACCCGAAGGCAACCGGGACCGGGCGCCCGGGCTTGCCGTGGCCGGGGCCACCGTGGGCCGGCACGCCGATCCCGCCGGCGGCCGTGGCTCCCACCAAGAGGCGCTCGCCATGTCCGAGCACGCACTCGGGATCCGGGCCGTCGAGGGGCAGCCCCGTGTAGAACTTGGCGGCCATGCAGCCTCCATGGCAGGCGCCGAAGGAGCCGCATGCGTTGCACGCCCCGCCAGTCGACGGCTGCCGCAGCCCGCGGAAGAGATCGTTGTCACGCCACACGGCGGCGAAGCCACCCGGCTGGCGGATGCTCCCTGCTCGGAATTCCGGATGCATCACGAACGGGCATGCGTACACGTCGCCGACCGGGTCGACGAGGCATACGACGCGCCCGGCACCGCACAGATTGAGGCCGGCGAGCGGGGCCTCCCCGAGCGGGCCGAGATGGAAGAAGGAATCGCCCGTCAGGACCTCCGGGTGAGCGACGAGGAACCCGTGCACCCGGCCGAGCTGCTCAGCCGTCGGCCGGAGCTCGTGCCAACTGACGACGCCGCGACCGGACGGTCGGAGCCGGGTCACCCGCAGCTCCGCGCCGAAGCCTTCGGCGAGCCGAAGCATCTGCTCGAGCTCGCCGGCGTTGTGACGGGTCACGACGACGCTGACCTTGAAGGAGCCGAACCCGGCGTCGGCAAGACGCTCCATGGCCCGCACGGCCGCGTCGAACGTGCCCGTCCCGCGCACCGGGTCGTTCGTCGAGGGCGTCGCCCCGTCCACGCTGATCTGGATGTCGAGATAGTCCATGGCGGCATATCGGCGCGCCCGTGCCGGAGTCATCGTCGTGCCGTTGGTCGAGAATTTGACACCTACCCGCCGATTCACGGCGTAATCCACGAGCTCGCAGAAGTCCGCCCGCAACGTCGGTTCGCCCCCGCCGATATTGACGTAGAAGACCTGCATGGCCACGAGCTCGTCGACGAAACCCATCGCCTCGCCGGTCGTCAGCTCCTCCGGGTCGCGGGCACCGGAGCTCGACAGGCAATGCACGCACGACAAGTTGCAGCCGTAGGTGAGCTCCCAGGTGAGGCAGATCGGCGCGTCGAGCCCTCGTGACAGCTCGTCCGACAGGTGTTCAGCAGGCATTGGCGGTCTCGGCCGCAGCGGCGGTCGGGGCGGCGGCCGTTCCTGCCGTACCAGTGACGGGGCGGCGGCGAACGACGTCGCTCGACGCCAAGGAGGCAAGGGCGCGCACGAGGGACGGTCGACGCTCGGGAGCGACGCCGAGCGCGGCCATGGAGGCGGTGACGGAATCGTGGCCTGCGAGCTCGCCGACGAGGTGAACGAGCTCGGTGGAGCGCAGGAACGTCAGACGGCGGTTGCCGTAGTGATACGCAAGTGCGCCAAACGGCTCTGGGCGAATTGCGACGTCCGGATGGAGCTCGTACGGGCGTGCCGGGTCGAAACCCGTCTCAGTAGACGCCGCACATCCCATCGATCGAGATCTCCTCGACGAGCAATTCGTCCTCGACGAGCTCCTCGCCGGCGGGGCTGGCGTCGGCGGGCCTGGCGTCGGGACGACGCTCGGTCAGCACGTCGGACGGCTCGGGCTGGGGTGGTGAAGAGACGGTCTCGGTGAGCGTCATGTCGAATCTCCGGGTTCGAGAGCCCGGCGAGACCGGGCGGCGATGAAAGCGATGATAGTGACCTCTCCAGCCGACCTCACGGGCTGATCCCCCCACCGGCTGCGACGAGTGCGCCCCCGTCGACGACAAGGGTGTGACCGGTGAGCCAGCGGGCGGCGTCCGAGGCCAGGAACAGTACGGCGGTGGCGATGTCGTCGGGCTCGCCGATCCGCCCGAGCGGGAGGCGCCGGGCGACGGAGGCCTCGGCGTTCTCCCAGAGCGCCCGCGCAAGATCGGTACGAACGAGACCGGGCGCGATGGCGTTCACCCGTACCGGGCCGAGCTCCGAAGCGAGTTGGCGGGTGAGATGGATCACGGCGGCCTTCGTGACGTCGTACCAGCCGATGCCCGGCTCGACGGAGAACCCGCCGATCGAGGCGACGTTGACGACCGATCCTCCACGATCTGCCATCGAGGCCTTGTACGCGAGCTGGGTCCAGACGAGCACGCCGGTCTGGTTCACCTTCACGGTCTTCTCGGCGCGAGGGACGTCGAGGTCGGCGAGAGGCCCGAAGTACGGGTTCGTCCCGGCATTGTTCACGAGGATGTCGATGCTCCCGAAATGGTCCATGGTGTGCGCGACGCACGCCTTCGCCTGGTCCGGCTCGCCGGCGTTGGCGGCGTACCAGGCCACTTCGCCGTCGATCGAACCGGCAGCGGCCTCGAGCGCCTCGGCCTTCCGGGACGTGAGCATGACGCGGGCACCCGCGTCGGCGAAACGCGCCGCTGTAGCCAGCCCGATGCCCCGGGAGCCGCCGGTGATGAGGGCCACCTTTCCGTCCAGTCTGAGATCCATGCCCACACCGTAGGCTTCGGGCGTGGTTGGCGAACATCCCGAGAACCGCCTCGGCGCGGAGACGAGCCCATACCTCCGCCAGCATCGGCACGATCCCGTCGATTGGTATCCCTGGGGACCGGAGGCCTTCGCCCGGGCGAAAGCGCTCGACCGGCCGCTGTTCCTGTCGATCGGCTACTCCGCCTGCCACTGGTGCCACGTCATGGGCCACGAGTCCTTCGCCGACGAGACGACCGCAGCCGAGATGAACGAGGCGGTCGTTGCGGTCAAGGTCGATCGCGAGGAGCGACCGGACGTCGATGCGGTGTACATGGAGGCGGTGCAGGCCGCCAGCGGGCACGGCGGTTGGCCCATGAGCGTCTTCGCCACGCCCGATGGCCGCCCCTTCTACACCGGCACGTACTTCCCGAACACACCCGGCCGTGGGGTTCCGACGTTCCGCACCGTCCTCGCCGCCATCTCAGACGCATGGGCTCACCAGCGCGAAGCGGTCGTGGGCCAGGCCGATTCGCTGTCGGAGGCTGTCGCCCGGCGCCTCGCGCCGCCGGCGGCTCGCGCCGCGGCTGGGGGCACTGCCCGCGCTGCGGCCGCGGCGGGCGCTGCGGGCGCTGCGGGCGCCGAGCAGGCGGTGTACCTCGACGCCGCAGCGGTGCGGTCGGCCATGGCCGAGGCATGCCGGCGCCTGGCGGAGATGGCTGACCCGCTGCATGGCGGTTTCGGGCGCGCCCCGAAGTTTCCCCAGCCGCTCTTCATCGAGCTTCTTCTTCGTGCGCACGCGGACGGCGTCGGCGAGGCACCGCTCGAGGTCGCGCTCGCCGCCCTCGAGGCGATGGCCTCCGGGGGAATCTGGGACCATCTGGGGGGCGGTTTCTCGCGGTATTCGGTCGATCGCGAGTGGCTCGTGCCCCACTTCGAGAAGATGCTCTACGACGAGGCCCTCCTCGCCCGGGTCTACCTGCATGCGTGGCAGCTCACCGGGGACACTCGATGGCGCCAGGTGCTCGGCGAGATCATCGGCTACGTGCTCCGGGATCTGGCGTTGCCCGAGGGTGGGATCGCCTCGGCCGAGGACGCCGACTCGGACGGTGCCGAAGGCCTCTTCTACACCTGGCGGCTCGACGAGATCGAGTCAGTGCTCGGACGGGAGCCGGCGCAGGCCGCCGCCGAGTGGTGGGGCGTGCTGGAGAGCGGGAACTTCGAGGGCCGCAGCATCCTGTTTCGCTCGCAGCGGGGCGACCTCCTCCGGCCGGAGGCGATCGAGGAGGCGAGGCGGCGCCTCTTCGTCGAGCGCGCTCGACGGGTCCGCCCGGGACGCGACGACAAGTTGCTCACGGAGTGGAACGCCATGATGTGCGCGACCCTGGCGGAGGCTGCCCTCGCGAGTGGCGGGGCGTCCTGGCAGGACGCCGCCGAGGCGCTCGGCGAGCTGCTCTTCGAGCGCGCCCGCCGGGCAGGCGACGGACGCGTGTTGCGATGCCCCTCCCGTGGCGAGGGCCAACCCGAACTGCTCGGCTATTCCGCCGATGCCGCCTGGCTCGTCGAAGCATGGGTGCGACTGGCCGAGTGCACAGGCGACGCCCGCTGGCTGGAGCGGGCGGCCGAGATGGCCGACCAGCTGCTCGCGCTGTTCGAGGACCCCGAGGCGGGAGGGCTCTTCACGACGGGATCGGACGCCGAGCGGCTCCTCGTGCGGCCCCGCGAGATGTACGACAACGTCACGCCGTCGGCGCTCTCGGTCGCGGTCGGGGCGCTCGCTCGGCTGGCGGCCCTCGTCGACCGGCACGAATACGAGGAGGCAGCACAGCGGCTCCTCTCGTCGGCGGCCGGTCTCGTGCACACTGCCCCGACGGCTGTCCCGGCGCTCGTCGCTGCGGCCGACGGGCTCGTCGGCGGCATCGTGCAAGTGGTCGTCAGCGGCAGGCCCGACCTCCTGCGACACTTCGGCCGCCAATTCCTCCCCCGGACGGTCCTCGCCTGGTCAGACGCCGCGGCGTCGTCCGGGGCGCCGGCGTCACCGGCCTCCTCCGCCTCGCCGTTGTTGACCGACAAACAGCCGGGTTTCGCCTACGTATGTCGCTCCGGAGCCTGCCGCCTGCCGGCCGCCTCGATCGAGCAGATGGACGAAGAGTTGGTGGCCGCTCTCAGCCGTTGACGATGTGTTGCCCCTAATCCATTGGCAATATTTCACGGAACAATATTCAGGCAATATCTTAGGGACGAGATTTCAGGGCCTAAACTCTCGGCTGCAGATAGCAATACCGGTCGCGGGGCCGGTCACGCGAGGGAGAAGTCACGATGAACCGCAGCACTCTTCGGACCCGGCGGGCGCTGGTCTCTGTGCCAGTGGCCCTCCTCGGAGTGATGACGCTGGCCGTCAACCCGATGTCGGCAAGCGCCACACCGACACCTACCCCGGCGATCACCTCATGGAAGGCGTCACCGACGACCCTGAACGACTCAGGCGGGAAGGTCACCTTCACCGGCGTGTTCAAGTACGCCCAGACCTGCGACCTGTCGGTCAGCCCGGGTGTGCCCGGCGTCAAGCTCGTGCCCGTATCTTGCACGACGAACAAGTACTCGAAGACCCTCACGCTCCCGAAGAACACGACCGGCGCGCCGAAGGACTACACGTTCGCCTTCTATGTGAAGAACAACACGGGCAAGACTTCAGCTGCGAATATCATCGTCGCCGTCGGGGCTGCGCCGCCTCCTATCAACTTCACACCGACGTCGGTGTCGTTCGGCTCGCAAGGAGTCGCCGTCGGCAGCACTCCGCTCAAAATCCAGGTGACCAATAACAGCGCTACGGCCACCCAGAACCTGACGCAGTTCTCACTGAGCGGCAACGACACCTCCGACTTCAGCTACTCAGACGGCAACTGCAGTGTCGCCCTCTCACCTCATCAGTCCTGCGACATGTCCGTCACGTTCACGCCGCAGTCCGGCGGTAGCCGCACTGCAGTACTCAACGTGTTCGACAACAGCTGGGGCGTATCGGGTACGACGGCGCCGTTGCACCTCGGAGGCATTGGCGAGTTCGCCACTGCCTCCATCAGTACGACCGATCTCGTCTATCCCCCCGAAGGCGTCCTCGTGGCGACGAACTACGAACCGATCACGGTGACCAACTCCGGTGCCGTGCCGCTCGTGATGCAAGGCATCTCCGTCGTCGGGGGGAACACCGGCGACTTCAGCTACCTCGTCAACACGTGCTTCGGTGCATCCGGGGGCAACATCATCAGCGTGGGTGACTCGTGCAGCGTCCTCGTGCAGTTCGATCCTCTCGGATCGGGCCCAAGGCAGTCCACACTCGTCCTCCAGGACAACACCGCCGGGTCGGCGACCGACATCACGCTCAAGGGAACCGGCGCCTGGGCATCGTCCACGCTCAATACGTACGCGCTCAGTTTCGGGGGCGTTTCTGTGGGCAGCTCGTCCACCATCAACGTCACGATTACGAACACCGGAGCGGTCGGCCTCCGATTCGACATCAACCCGCAGTACAACTTCCTCGGCAATAACTCCGAGGACTTCTCGTACTCTGCCGACACCGCCTCCGGCGCATGCACCGACGCCGGTATCGTCATCGACCCGGGACAGTTCTGCCAGTTCGCGGTCACCTTCCATCCGTCCGCCGCCGGGCCGAGAACGGCGACCTTCCAGCTGTACGACAACTCGAACAACGCCTCGACGAGTACTCCGGGCTACGAGCAGATCACGCTGACCGGCACGGGCGACTGAGTCCCGCTACGCCGGCTCGTGCTCCTGGCGGTCGGTGTGCGAGCATGACGCCCGTGGGTCGGCCCTGATCATGGCTCGAGACAAGCAGTCGGGCCGCGCTCGAGCGAGGCAAGGGATACGGAGCGCCCGGCACGAGAGCGTCGGCCCGCATCGTGCCCGGCGCCCAGTGCGTGCCCCTGCAGCGCGACACTTCCGGCCGGGCCAGCTGCGGGCCGACGGCGCTGGAACCGAGCTCCGCTGCCTCGTGCTCGTGCCGGGCCCCGACTGGGTGGCAGTCGACCTCGACACGGGCGCCCTCCTGCGAGCGCCGGCAGGGTCCGAGTCCATCGCGGCCGGAGACGGCGCCTCTGAAGAGGCCGACGAAGAGGGGATCGTCGCTCATCCGGATTCAGGCCCGGCGTGGCCGCAACGAATCCTCAGCGCGGTTCAGCTCACGCTCGGGGACGATTCCGAACCACAGGATCCCGCTCGACCGGAGGCGGTCATGGTTAGGGGCCGGCCGGTGCTGCTGGGCGAGCCGCGCCGCAGGACCACCCGCAGGCTCCTCCACGAGCTCGTCACGAAAGCGAGCGACCGGCCGCTGCTCGGCACGCTCGGTCCGTCGATCTCCTACGGGGACCTCGACGGGACACGGCCGTCGGTGGTGATCGTGGCTCCGCAGGCGCGGCCTCGTTTCGGCGTGGGCCCGACCGGCCCGTGGTGCCAGTTCACGCTCGGCGGGCGACGCCACACGATGCCATGCACAGACGCGGCGGCGCCCGACGCGAGCGCCACGGGGCATGGGACGAAGCTGCTCGTCGTGGCGCTGGGGGCTCCACGCCGTGGGCAAGTTCCAAAGGTGGTACTCGGCACGCTTCCCGTGGGCCGCTAGCTGCACCTACGGCCGCCACCCCTTCAAAGTTGGCTAATGGTCCGTTAGTGCGTATATGCAACAACGAGCCAGCCAAGTTGCCGGCGCTCCCCTTGGCCCAAGCTGGGCCGGTACCTCAGGCGGCGACGCCTCCGAGGTGGCCACGGCTCTTGAGGAGCCGCAGGTGGGCGACGGTCTCGGCGTGGGCGACCTCGGCAACCTTTTCCAGCCCACTGGACCGCATCAGGTTGACACCCTGGGTCGTGACCTCCCTCGGGCCTGGGGCCAGCGTGACCACGCGGATGCCCTGGCGCCGGAGCCGATCGGTCGCTCGGACGAGTGCCCGGGTCGACACTTCCCGGATGACCCGGTCGCGGGCATCGGGGGGACGGTTCGGGTCGTAGGACATAGGAGCTACACACAGCACCGTGTCGCAACCGGCGAGGCTTGCGAGGTCGAGGTTGGTGAGCGACCACACGCCCCCGTCGACGAGCACCCCGTCGGCAGCCCGCACCGGCGCGTAGACGCCCGGAATCGCACACGAGGCCTGCACGGCGGCCGACAGGGCCACGTAAGGCTCTCCCGGTCTGCCGAGGACGACTCGGCGACGGCCGACAAGGTCGTAGGTCGCCAGCCACAGTGCCCGGTCCGGCCATGTCCGGGGGAGCTCGCGCTCGAGGATGCTCGGGCCTTCACCCATCGTGACCACACCGGCCGGGAAGGCTCGGCGCAGTAACGGCAGCGGCGAGAGGGACAGCACGGAAGGCACGCGCACCGTGGCCCGCGCCACGATGTACGCCGACCCGATCCCATGGCGGATCAAGTCGAGCGTCCCGCCACCGATCGGCCCCGGGCCGGCGTCTCGCAGATCCGAGGCGCGCTCCATGAGGGCGCGCGGGGTCCAGCCGGTCCGGAGATAGGCCGCGATGGCACTCCCTGCTGAGGTCCCGATCACGAGCTCGGCGTGTGACTCGTCGAAATCGAGCTCCTCCGCCAGCGCGCAAACGACGCCCGCGTGGTGGGCGACCCCTACGAGACCACCGGCCCCGAGGACGAGAGCGAGCTTCACGACGGCGTCACGACGAAGAGTGTTGCCGGTACGGCTGACGAAATGGTGGATGTTGGCGCGCTCACGCCGGCAGTCGCCTCGCTCCTGTGATGCCGCCGGCAGCGGGGCGCCCACCGGCGCCACCGACTACTGGGGCAGGGATCCGGCCGCCAGGGCCTCGGCCATCGCCCACCCGAAGGCCACGAGCGTGTCGTGGCGATCATTGTCGACGGGCTCGAAGCAGGCTTCGTAGCTGGCGGCAACCTTCGGCGGCTTACTGGGGTCGAAATCGAACAGCCCACTCAGGTCGCCGTCACCTCTGATGACGGCACTGCGGTCGTCCAACTGGCTCTCGGCACCGAAGCGCTTCGCCAGGCGACGCCCCCAGGCGCGCTCCTCGCCGGTGGCCTTGTGGTCCGGCCGTGGCACGATGTCCTCGAGCCCGGCGAAGGAGGCATATCCGGACGAACGGGCGAAGCGCGTGCCGACGAGCACGTCCTCGTCCGGGAAAGCGAGGACGGAGCGGCGGTAGAGGTCGTGCATGACGGTCTCGAGGGCCGACGATGCGGTCCGCGTCCGAGTGAAGGCGGCAAGACCTACGAGCAGGCTGGGCGTACCGCCGATGCGTTCCAGAGTCGACAAGGCGTAGCCGCGCAGCTTTCCGTCTTCACGAGCATGCGTCACGAGCACCCATTCCTCGCGCTGCTTCGAGAGGAAACCCACCTCCCACGGTGCCCGCGAGCCGGCGGACAGATCCGCCATCTCGGCCAGCTCCGCGTCAGTGAGCGCAGTGCAATCCTTCGTGAAGACCTCGAGGGTGTTCGTCATATCCTCGTCGTGCTCCCGTACGTCGCGCCTGATCCAACCGCCCTATGCAGGGACGACGGTCGCTAGTCGCTTCGGTGCGCCTCGCGTGCCGCCCCAGGCGGGGCCCGGAAGAACTGGATCGTTGATGATGCGGATTCCCCCGGACTGTTGCACAGTCTACGGGATTGGCGGACGCCGGCGCCAAGCGCGCCCCGATCAGGTGCCGGCCTGCCTCAGGACGCCACCGCCTGGGTACCGAACAACTCCTTCAGTGCGCCCACGATCCCGCTCCTCGGATCGACGTTGAACTGCGGAGGGAGCCGGAGGACCTTGTCGCCCAGCTTGACGTGCACGGGCGACAGGCCCGGGTGCTCCATCACGAGCTCGCGCAGCTGGCGCACCATCGAGTCGGTGAGCTGGTGCAGAGGCAGCGTCACCTCGATCGGCGCACCGGGGGCCGAGGAGACGAGCTCGGGACGCCTGACCTCCATCGCGATCAGCTTCGGCTGCTCGTCCCGACTGTCGATCCTCCCCCGGATCACGACGATGGCATCTTCTTCGAGCAGGCCGCCGTACTCCATCATGGTCTTCGGGAACATCATCACCTCGATGGCGGCGTCGAGATCCTCGAGGACGAAGGTCGCCATCAGCTCCCCCCGGCGCGTGTAGCGCCGCGACAAGGTCGTGACGACGCCTCCCGTCACAACGGCTCCCGTGACGATCGGCCCGCCGTCGGGCGCCACCACACCGGAGGCGCCTTCGGAGTCGAGCACGTCCCGGATCGAATGCGTCGCCGCCCTGCGGAGAGCCGCCTCGAGCCCTCGCAAAGGGTGGTCGCTCACGTACAGCCCCAGCATCTCCTTCTCGAATGCCAGGCGGTCGGTCTTGTTGAACTCGGTGTCCGGAATCGGGACGCGAGCGTCGTCGAAGGCGGATGAGTCCTCGCCCGCTTCCACTGCTTCGGCCTCGAGCAACGAGAAAAGGGTCGAGATACCCAGATCCTCTTCCCGCCGTCGTGTGAGCGAACGGTCGACAATGTCCTCGAACACGAGGCAGAGGCCCTGGCGTGGATGACCGCAGGAGTCGAATGCTCCCGCCTTGGCGAGCGATTCGATGGCCCGCTTGTTGAGGGCGCTCGGGTCGACACGCTTGCAGAAATCGTAGAAATCGCAGTAGGGACCACGTGCCTCACGTTCGGAGACGACAAGGTCGACGATTGCATCCCCGACGTTGCGGACGGCGGAGAGCCCGAACACGATCACCTTGTCATGCGCACGGGCCGAGAAGTGCGACACCGAGGTGTTGATGTCCGGGACGCGTACCTCGATGCCGAGTGTGCGGCACTCGGAGAGGTACACGGCCGTCTTGTCCTTGTCGTCCTTCACCGACGAGAGAAGGGCTGCGAGGTACTCGACGGGGTGGTTCGCCTTCAGCCATGCCGTTTGATACGCGACGAGCCCATACCCGTACGAATGAGCTTTGTTGAACGCATAATCGGCAAACGGCTCGATGATGTCGAACAGGTCGGTCCCGAGCTTCTCGCCGTAGCCCTGCTGCATGCAGCCCTCGACGAACTTGCCACGCTCGGCAGCGATGAGCGACCGGATCTTCTTGCCGCAGGCTTTGCGGAGGTTGTCCGCCTCCTCGAGGGTGTAGCCGGCAAAACGCTGGGCGACTCGCATCACCGACTCCTGATACAGCATCAGGCCGTAGGTGTCCCCGAGGATGGGCTCGAGGTCAGGGTGGAGGTACGTGAGCACCTTCCGGTTGTTCTTCAGCTCGGGATAGTCGCGGTGCATGTTCGCGGCCATCGGACCGGGCCGGTACAGCGCAACGAGCGCCGCCACGTCGTCGAACGACGTGGGAGCAAGCGAGCGCAACGTCTGGCGCATCGCGCCACCTTCGAGCTGGAACACCCCGATCGTCTCGGCTCGCCGGAGCATCTCGAAGGTCAGCTCGTCGTCGAGCGGGATGTTGTCGATGTCGGGACGGGTACCGGTGCCCTCGGCGATGAGGTCGAGCGCGGTCTCGATCACCGAGAGGTTGCGGAGCCCGAGGAAGTCCATCTTCAACAGCCCGAGGTCTTCGACACCGTGCATCTCGTACTGGGTGACGATGGGCGCCAGCGCCGGATCCTGGCCGGGTTCGGGCTTGCGCTGAACCGGCAGGTACTCGGTGAGGGGCTCGTCGGTGATGACGACTGCCGCCGCGTGAATCCCGTCTTGCCGCCGGAGGTTCTCCAGGCCCTTGGCCACGTCGATGACCTGCTTCGCCTCCGGATCCATCTCGTAGAGGTCACGCAAGTCCTTCGCCGCCATGAAGCCGTCCTCGTGTCCCTCGATCTTGTCGAGGCAGGCGGCGAGCGGCGTGTCGCGGCCCATGACGAGCGGCGGCATTGCCTTGGCGATGCGGTCTCCGACGAGGTAGGGCTTGCCAAGGACCCGGGCGGCGTCCCGCACCGCTGCACGGGCCTTGATCGTGGAGAACGTCACGATCTGGGCGACATGGTCGGCTCCGTATCGCTCGGCGGCGTACCGGATCATCTCGCCCCGCCGGCGTTCGTCGAAGTCCATGTCGATGTCGGGCATCTGCTTGCGGCCCGGATTGAGGAAGCGCTCGAAGAGCAGGTCGTACCGGATCGGGTCGAGGTCGACGATGCGCAGGCAGTACGCCACGCAACAGCCGGCGGCCGAGCCTCGGCCAGGACCCACTCGGATGCCGTGCGAGCGGGCGTAGGCGATGAGGTCCCACACGACGAGGAAGTACGCCGGGAAACCCATCTCCGAGATGACCCGCAGCTCGAACTCCAGGCGCTCGGTCACGGCGGCCGGCAGGGTCTCGCCGTAGCGAGCGCGGGCTCCCTCGTAGGTCAGGTGGCGGAGATAGGCCGCCGCAGCCTCGTCGTAGGGCGCACCCTTCTGGGCGAATTCATCGGGGAGCGGGAACTTCGGAAGGCTTGGGCGCCCGAGCTCGATCTCGACGGATGCCCGCTCGGCGATCCAAAGGGTGTTGTCGCAGGCCTCTGGCAGCTCGGCAAACAGAGACCGCATCTCGCGGGCTGTCTTCACGTAGTGCTCTTGGCCCTGGAACTTGAACCGGTTCGGGTCGTCTCTCGTCGCCCCGGTCTGGACGCAGAGCAGGACATCGTGAGCTTCCGCATCCGAGCGGCGGCAGTAATGGCTGTCGTTGGTGGCCACGAGGGGAGCGTCGAGCGCACGGGCGATCTCGACGAGCTGCGGGTTCGTGCGGCGCTGATCCGCCAGCCCATGGTCCTGCAGTTCGACGAAGAGCTGGTCGCGACCGAAGATGTCCTGTAGACGAGCGGCGAGCTCGAGTGCTCGCGCCGAGTCGCCGCCCAACAGCGCCTGCAGGACGACGCCGCCCAGGCACCCGGTGGTGGCGATCAATCCGTCGTGATGGGCCTCGAGCAGCTCCCAGTCGACTCGCGGCTTGTAGTAGTAGCCCTCCAGGTACGCGGCCGACGACAGTTTGACCAGGTTGCGGTAGCCCGCAGTCGTCTCCGCGAGCAGGGTGAGGTGGTAGTAGAGCTTGTCGCCGCGGGCGTCGTCGCCACCCGTGTCGTCCATCCGCCCTCGGCGCACCGGCCGCTCGTGGCGCGAGCTGGCGGCCATGTACGCCTCCGTGCCGATGATCGGCGTGATGCCCTGCTGCCGGCACTCCTTGTAGAAGTCCAGCACGCCGTACATGTTGCCGTGGTCGGTGATGGCGAGGGCGGGCTGGCCGTCAGCGACCGCCGTTGCGACCACATCGCGGATGCGGGAGGCTCCGTCGAGCATCGAATACTCGGTATGGGTGTGGAGGTGTGCGAAGGATCCGGGTCTCGTCTGGTCGTCCACTGCTCCGTCACCCCCTGTCCACAGCCGTTATCCCCGGCTGTGGACGAGTTACACCCTTGTCATTCGGCTCTCGACTGACCATAGCGCGCTGAGACTCGAGCGTGTGGGGAGACCGAGACCGGAGGCAGGGCCCGGAGCTAGGGCCGAAAGATAGGGCCCACAGATGGGACTCGGAGATAGGAGCTCAGAGATAGGAACCGGGGCGCGCCGGAGTCTCGGAGCTGCCGCTGCCGGGTCCGATGGACCGCTGCCGCATCTCCTCGAGCTGGCTGCGAGCGGCCATCTGCTGGGCGAACAACGTCGCCTGGATGCCATGGAAGAGTCCTTCGAGCCACCCGACGAGTTGTGCCTGGGCGATTCGCAGCTCTGCGTCGCTCGGGATGTCGGAGTCGAACGGCAGGGCGAGCCGATCTAGCTCGGCGGTCAAATCGGGTGACAGCCCGCTCGCCAGTTCGCGCACGGACGTCTCGTAGATGTCCTTCAGGCGGATCCGGCTGGCCGAATCGAGCGGAGCCTGCCTCACCTCGTCGAGAAGCTGCTTGATCATCGACCCGATCCGCAAGACCTTGGCGGGCTGCTCGACGGAGTCGACGATTTCGACAGCTTCCACGCCGGCATCCTGGACGCCAGGACCCTTGCCGTCGCCGGCGCTCACCTCAGGAGGCAGGATGTCGGTCAAGCGTGTGCGAAACGGCGGATGTCCTCCACCGAGAGCTCGGCCGTCTGCTCCCCTTCGCACTGCTCGCAGCCCTCCACGTGTCGCCACGAGCGGATGCGGCGTGTGCCGGCGTCGTTCAGCACCACGACGAACGCATCCGAATCCTCGACGAACTCGAGCCGTACGTACGGGCGCCAGTCGGTGGCGGCAAGCGCAGGATCTACATCGAGACCCTTCAGTATGCGGCGAAAGCGGTAGGACGGGGCGTCGAACAGCCAGGTGCTGTGACATGAGTCGACGACCAGGAAACCCGCCGGATCTACTTGTGCGGCTTGAGTCACCTCGTCCTCCAATCCGCTCGGACCGCTCGCTCCGGCGGACTGTGGCAGGCCCGGGGATGAAGTGAGGGTCATGGCACGATCATGCCGTTTGTTGCTGTGGAACGGAGCACATTCATGTTCCGATCACGTGACGATCGCCTTCTCCGAACGTCTCTCCGTCCATGCTGCCACGAAGCCGGCGCCGGTTGGTTTCGCGTACGACGAGCTTCCAGGCACGTGCCGATCAATGCCGGCGCATTCCGCGGGCCGCGCCGCCGAGGACGAGCTCGCCGCGCCCGTAACGCTCCGACATCGCGCCGAGCGAGCCCGTCAGGGCGTCGAGCTGCACGTTCGGCACGAGGAACCGATGGCGCTTTCGACTCGTCTCAACCACGAGACTCGCAACCGTGGACAACTGGTACCGCTGTTGTCCGACCACCTCTGCAGACATCTGCGAGATCGCCAGCCACGGGATGAGGGCATAGGGCTCCCCGCTCGGTTTCTTCACGGTCATCCCCAGCTCGCCGAAGCTCAGCACGAGGTGGGGCACCTCGGTCGGCTGACCTGCCAGCTCCGCCAGGAGCGTCACCTCGATGAGATCGAGCGCGGTCACTCCTGTCAGGTCACTGCCAGGAATGATGCCAGTCGCCCGCTTGAACGGCCATTTTCGTGCACCGATCATCTGCTGCTTCCCTCCCTCAGCTTGCCCTTCCGCCGCCGAGCGCCGGTCCGGCACACACTATTCCGGAGGCATTCCGGGAGGTCGGATGCCTCCTTGCCACAGAGCGTAACCGAACGGCCACTTCTTGTGCCAAAATGGTCACATGACGGAGCCGATTGCCACGTCCGCCGCGGTGCGCGACGATTCCTACCGATGAACCGAGGGGATCTCGACCGCCTGCTCCGCCGACTCGCTGACTCGGACGGTTCCGACCTTCACCTGAAGGTCGGATCGGTGCCGCGTATCCGGGTGCACGGAGATCTGATCCGGCTCACCGACGAAGTGGGGCCGCAGCCGGCCGAGCTCGAGGGGATCGCCCGCGAGATCATGCCGGAGCGGATCTGGGAGGGTTTCGAGAAGTCCTACGAAGGCGACTTCGCCTACGCCATCATGGGGCTCGGCCGCTTCCGGGTGAACGCATACCGCCAGCGCGGCTCCATCGGCATGGTCTTCCGGCTCGTGCGGTCGAGCGCGCGGTCGTTCGAGGATCTCAACCTGCCGGAGTCTGTGCGACGCCTCGCCGACGAGCAGCGTGGACTCGTGCTCGTCACCGGGCCTACCGGCTCGGGCAAGACGACGACGCTCGCCGCCATGATCGACCACATCAACCGCTCGCGCGAGTGCCACATCGTGACGATCGAGGATCCCATCGAGGTCCTCCACCGCGACGAGGTCGCTGCGATCAGCCAGCGCGAGGTCGGATTCGACACGGAGGGTTTCCTGATCGCGCTCCGCTCCGCCCTCCGGGAGGACCCGGACGTCATCCTTGTGGGCGAGATGCGCGACCCGGAGACGGTCGCCACCGCCCTCTCGGCTGCCGAGACCGGTCACCTCGTGCTCTCGACCCTGCACACCGTCGACGCCGTCGAGACGATCAACCGTGTGGTGGACTTCTTCCCGCCGAACCAGCATCGCCAGGCTCGGATCACGCTTGCAGGCGCCCTCAAGGGAACCATCTGCCAGCGCCTCGTGCCCACGACGGACGGATCGGGTCGAGTGCCGGCTCTCGAGATCATGGTCGTGAACGGCCGGATCCAGCAGACGATCATCGACCCGGCTCGCGGCACTGACATCCTCCAGGTGATCCGGGAGGGCGAGTACTACGGCATGCAGACGTTCGACCAGGCGCTCGTGAACCTGTTGGAGCAAGGCGTCATCGATCTGCGGGCAGCCACGCAGGCCTCGTCGAACCCGCACGACCTTCGAGTTGCCCTGCAACAGCGCGGACTCGTACCGAGCGCAGCTCGCTGATCGAGGCGGGTCGCGGCCGGGCTCACGCGCCCGGCCGCTCGTCGGCGCCGGCCGAACCGAGTGCGTGAGGCGACCGGGCACCCCCCTCGCCGGTCACGCTGTGCACGAGGAGGCAGCAGAAGGAGCCCTGTCATCCGTCGAGTGTCACCCGTGGAGCCAGACGTGGGCGATCGTCGGCCCGAAACAGACCGCCACCATCGTGCCGAGCGCCAGATAGGGACCGAAGGCGAGCGCCGTCTTCCGATCGGCCTTTCGGCGCGCCAGCATCCAGACAGCCGGCAGGCCGGCGAAGACGAACGCAGCCAACATCCCGACGGCCACGGCTCCGAGATCGAGCCATCCGAGCGCTGCGCCGCAGAGCGCAGAGAGCCGCACGTCGCCAAAACCCATCGCCCGCGGCGACACGAACCAGATCACGAAGAAGACCACGAAGCACGCCGCCCCTCCGACGAGGGAGAGCAGCAGGTGATGAAACCGATGCGATGGCCACGATGCCAGCACCAACGCGACGGCAAAGATTCCGGCCGTCACGTACAGCACCGTCCGCGGCAGCAGCTTGTGCTCGATGTCGATGACGGACAGGGCCACGAGCCCCGCTGCCAGCAGCGAGTACGCCGGCACCGCCCAGAAGGTCGGCAGACGCCACGCCACGGCCGCGAATAGCAACGCCGTCGTGACCTCGACATACAGATCCCGTGGTGGGATGCGCACGCCGCAGGCCCGGCATCGTCCCCCAAGCAGCAGGTACGAGACGACCGGCACGTTGTCGATCGTGCGCAGAGGCGCTGCGCACGACGTGCAGTGGGATCCGGGGCGGACGATCGACTCTTTTCGGGGGACTCGATCGGCGACGACGCCCACGAACGATCCGATGAGCAGTCCGAACACTGCGGCCACCACCGCGGCCACCGCATGGGGGTCAGCTACGTCCATGAACGCCTCACGCTCGTCGATCTGGTGTCTGCCCTCGCTCGGATCAGCTGTGAGGGGCCCGCTTCGCAGGATATTCCGTGTTGCCAATGTTGCAGAAGTTACGATCCTTAAACTCCGGGGGCTGAGATGCCGATACGTAGCGTACAATGTGTGGTGGCTCGAACGCTCTGAGCGCGCGAGTTCCGAATGTGCCTGCCAACGCTGTGAGGGTCCGAGGGAGGATAGGTGAGCAACCCGTTTTGCGGTAGTGCGACTGTCCGCAATGCCGCCGCGCGCGCCTCGTGCCTTGAGGCGAGGTGGTGTCGATGAGCACCACTGAGACCAGAGGCGGCCGCGTGGCGCCATCCAAGGCGGAGATCGACGAGGCCCGCTCACTCGCTCGTGAAGTCGGCCTCGAGTACGTCGACCTCGACCGGTACCCCCTGAACGCCGCCGCCGCGGCCCTGCTACCCGAACAGCTCGCACGGCGCCACCATGCCCTTGCGGTCGGGTGGAAATACGGCACGCCCGTCGTGGCGGTCGGCTCACCGGACAACGTCCTTGCCATGGACGACATCAAGACGGTCGTTGGACGCGACATCCACGCCGTCGTGGCCTGCGCTTCCCAGATCGACGCCTACATCGAGCGGATGTACCAGGGCGGGGCTGCTGCGCCTCGAGCGACCGAGCACCCGGCTCCCCCAGCGCCTGCGAAGTCGCCGGACGCGAAGTCGCCGGAGAAGGCGGCGGAGGCCGAGGTCAAGGCGGCCGACACGACGCCGTCGCACGAGGAGCCGCAGGGTGCTCCGAGTGCGGTGGCGGCCGACGGAGCCGACGACACGGTGCCGGAGGCGCCCACGGCCGAAGCACCGAAGACGCAGCCGACGCACGAGCAGCCGGCCCCGGCGGTTGATGCCCCATCGGTATCGGCGGCGCCAAATCCGCCGCCACCGCCGGCGCCGCCAGTCCCCTCCGGGGCGGCTGTTGCTTCGGTCGACGCGCCTGCCGCCGCACCGCCCGGGCAGACGCCGGCACCTCCTCCGGCACCTCCCGCGGGGCAGACTGGTCGGACTTCGCCCGTCGTCACACCGGGTCCGGCTTCGACGGCACCGCAGGTACGAGTGCCAGCCCCAGCTCCGACCGTGTCTCGCCGGCACCGAGCCGAGGTTGGGCCACCTGAACCACCGACCCCCCGTGACCGTCCGCCCGAGTTCCTGCCGGTCGACCGTGGGGACGCCGACTTCAACGATCCAGCCTTGCCGAATCCCGACAAGAGCGACGAGCCGGCTTTGTCCAAGCTGCTCGTCGAGTCCGGCCAGGTCACGAAAGAAGAGATGCAAGCGGCGCTGCGCGAAGCAGCAGCCACGGGCCGCAAGCTCGGTGAGATCCTCTCCGAGCTCGGGCTCGTAACCGAGGAGGATCTCATCCGCGCGATGGCGGAGGAGATCGGTCTCGAGTTCATCGACCTGAACGACTTCTCCATCGACCTCAAGGCAATCCAGTCGATCCCCGAGGCCATGGCGAAACGCCACCAGATCCTCGCGATCGGTTACCGCAACGGCGTTCCCATCATCGCCATGGCGAACCCCTCCAACGTCTTTGCGATGGACGACCTCCGGACGGTCCTCGGACGAGACATCGTCACCGTGGTCTCGAGTCCTCGTCAGATCACCGACTACATCTCGAGGATGTACCGCCACGACAAGGAAGCCAGCGACGCGGCGACGCGAGCGGCGGCCAGTCAGCACCGGGCCGATACCGCGACCGAGAAGGTCGAGGTCACCGACCTCCACGCGGTTACTGACGACGCTCCGATCGTCAAGTACGTCAACCTCATCCTCCGGCAGGCGTTGCAGGAGCGCGCATCCGACGTGCACATCGAGCCAACTGCTGACGATCTTCGTGTCCGATTCCGCATCGACGGCGTGCTCCACGACATCACGCGATCGCCGAAGGCGATCCAGGGCGGTGTCACCACCCGCCTCAAGGTCATGGCGGATCTCGACATCGCCGAGCACAGGGTTCCCCAGGACGGCCGCATCTCGCTGAATGCCGGGACGCGCGAGGTCGACCTGCGTGTGGCCACGCTGCCGACCGTGCACGGCGAGAAGGTCGTCATGCGGATCCTCGACAAGTCGAATGCGATGTTGGACCTCGGCGATCTGGGTTTCTTGCCCGAGGTGCAGAATCGCTACAAAGAGTCGTACCGCAAGCCCTACGGCACCATCCTCATCACCGGACCGACTGGTTCTGGCAAGTCGACGACGCTGTACGCCACCTTGAACGTGCTGAACTCGGCCGAGCGCAATCTCATCACCGTCGAGGATCCAGTCGAGTACCAGTTGCCGGGTGTGAACCAGGTGCAGGTCAACAACAAGGCCGGTCTCACGTTTGCCGGTGCGCTCCGGTCCATCTTGCGCTCGGACCCTGACATCATCCTCGTCGGCGAAATTCGTGACCGGGAGACTGCGGTCATCGGCATCGAGGCGGCCCTCACCGGTCACCTCGTCCTGTCCAGCCTCCACACGAACACGGCTGCTGCCACGCCGATGCGACTCGTGGAGATGGGCGTCGAGCCCTTCCTCGTCGCTTCCGCCCTCGACTGTGTCGTCGCACAACGACTGGCACGACAGCTCTGCGAGAACTGCAACGAGGCCCATGACCCGACGGCCGAGGAGCTCCGGGTGTTCGGATGGGACGACGCCGATACGCCGCCGCAAGGCAAGCCTCGGTTCCGTCGGGCGGTGGGTTGCCAGGCATGCAGCCGCACGGGATACCGGGGACGGATCGCCTTGCACGAGCTGCTCGTCGTGTCCGAGGAGATCGAGCGCTCGGTCACCCACGGCACATCGGTCGACGACCTGCAGCGAATCGCAGTCGAGCAAGGGATGGTCCCGCTTCGCCATGACGGGCTCCGCAAAGCGGCGCTCGGGCTGACAAGTCTCGAGGAAGTACTGAGGGTGGTGGCATGAGCATCTCTCATTCCCGATCTGCATCTGAGTGGTCGCGCCGGCTGGTCGTCGCCCTCGCTGCCAATGGCACAATCACCGCCGAGGAAGGCGACCAGGCGCTGGCGGAGGCTGCCGACCGGGGACGACCCGTCGCCGTCATCCTCGCCCAGCGCGGTGTCGTCGACCCTCGCGTCCCGTTGAACGAGCTGTCCCGCCTGTCAGGTGTGCCGAACGTGGACATCTTCGAGGACCGACCCATGGGTGAAGCCTTCAAGCTCGTCCCCGAGGTGCTTGCCCGGGACACGGGCGCAATCGGCTACCGCCTTGACGGCACCGGCCTGACACTGGCGTGCGCGGAGCCGCTCGCCGAGGACGAGGTACGGCGGTTGTCAGACTTTCTCGAGCGCGAGATCACAGCGTGCGTGCTCGCGGACCCGAGCGGTATCGAACGAATCATGGAGGCCGTCTACCCGAGGCTCGGCGGACCGGAGGCCCAGAGCGGCGCCCTCGCCGGAGCTCACGACGGCCACTCCATCAGCGAGGAGGCCGGCGTGCACAATGGATCGAAAGGCTTCGACGACAGCTTCGGGCCGCTGAACAACCCGGTACCGGCGGGCTTTGGCCCTCCCCCGCCGCCTCCCCCGCCTCCGTCGACGATGGCAGGGCCGCCGGTCACGCCGATGGACCTGCCCGGAGGCTCCAGCAGCCCACTGCTACCGCCACCGCCTCCCCCTGGTGCCCCGCTTACGACCCGCGCGCCCGCTCTCGTCGGCGCCGGCTCGGATGCCATGGCCGAGCTCGAGGCCCTCGACTTCGCCGACAGCATGACGTCGACGAACGGGGGAGTCCCGACCCTCGACCTCGACGACCTCTTGACCTATGCCGTCGAGAACGGTGCTTCGGATCTCCACCTCGCCAACCAGCTGCCGCCATGCATCCGCATCGACGGATCACTGCGCCAGATCGAGGGACTGCCCCGGCTCGACAACGAGCAGATCCGGGAGATGATCTATCGGATCCTCACCCAGAACCTGCGGGAGCGATTCGAGGCCACGAAAGAGCTCGATGCCTCTCACATGATCCACGGCGTGGGCCGGTTCCGTGTGAACGTCTTCCAGCAGCGCGGTTCGGTCGGGGCGGTCCTTCGCGCGATACCCCACGAGATCCCGGCGTTCGACTCGCTCGGTCTCCCCGACGTCGTGGCGTCTTTCGCAGAGCTCCGCCGGGGCCTCGTGCTCCTGACCGGCCCGACGGGTTCCGGGAAGTCGACGAGCCTCGCTTCGCTGGTCAACATCATCAATCGCTCCAAGCCGCTGCACATCATGACGGTGGAAGACCCGATCGAGTTCCTCCACAGTCACGAGCGCGCCATCGTCAACCAACGCGAGGTGGGCAGCGACACCGAGTCGTTCGCCGAAGCGCTCCGGCATGTGCTCCGGCAGGACCCGGACGTCATCCTCGTGGGTGAGATGCGAGACATCGAGACGATCTCCACCGCGCTGACCGCAGCGGAGACCGGACACCTCGTGTTCGCCACACTCCACACCCAGGACGCCCCGCAGACGGTCGACCGCATCATCGACGTCTTCCCGACTGCACAGCAGGACCAGGTACGTATTCAGCTGGCCAGTTCACTCGAGGCAGTCGTCACACAGCAGCTGATCATCAGCTCGACCGGTCTCGGACGTGTGCCGGTAGCAGAGGTCATGATCTGTTCCCCTGCCATCCGCAACCTCATCCGATCTGCCAAGACCCACCAGATTTACTCGTTGATGCAGACCGGCGGCGCCCAGGGAATGCAGACGATGGACCAAGGTCTGGCCCGTGCCGTCAAGGCGGGCCGAATCACCGAAGCGGTCGCGTTCGACCGCTGTCACGACCCATCGGAGCTTCGCGACCACTTGAAGGGCTAAGGGCCCTCCTACCAGACAAAGGCCGGCTAATGGCAACTACCACATTCGACTACAAGGTTCGGGACCGCAACGGGCGGCTCGTTTCGGGGCAGCTCGACGGAGACAACCTTGCCCTCGTCGCCGCCAAGCTGCGGGACATGGGCTTCGCGCCCGTCGAGATCAAGCCTGTGCGCGGCGTCAACCTGAAAGCCGAGATCAACATCCCCGGCCTCAGCGACCGGGTCAAGCTGAAGGAAGTCGCCCTCATGAGCCGTCAGCTGGCGACCATGGTTGCGGCAGGTCTCACCCTTGTCCGGTCGCTCGGTGTTCTGGCCGAGCAGATCGAGTCGAAGCCCCTTCGTGAGGCAATGCTGCAGGTGCGCTCGGACGTCGAAGGGGGCACCCTCCTGTCGGCCGCCCTCGAGAAGCTGCCGAAGATCTTCCCACCGCTCTACATCTCCATGGTGAGGGCCGGCGAGGTGGGCGGTTCGCTCGACCTCGTGCTCCTCAAGCTCTCCACGACTCTCGAGAAGCAGGTGGAGCTTCGCGCGAAGGTGCGCTCGGCCATGGCCTATCCGGTGATCGTGATGTCCCTCGTCGTCATCATCGTGACGGCCCTGATGATCTTCGTCGTCCCGATCTTCAAGCGGCTGTTCGCCTCCCTCGGAGCCACGCTCCCCCTACCGACCCGCATCGTTATGGCGGTTTCGAATGTCGTCGCAAGCGTCTACCTCTTAGTCGTCATCGGCGCGATCATCGTCATCATCATTGCGTTCAAGCGCTGGATCGCCACACCCGGCGGACGCGCATCGTGGGATCGTTTCAAGCTCAAGCCACCAATCTTCGGCCCCCTCGTGCACAAGGTTGCAATCACACGGTTCACGAGCACCCTGGCCTCGCTCCTGACCGCAGGAGTGCCGATCATCGAATCCCTCGACATCGTGGCCGCCAACTCGGGCAATCAGCTCGTCTCCGACGCCGTCCGCGGCGCCCAGGACGGGGTGCGCCAAGGGCAAAGCCTTTCGTCCACACTTGCCCAGTTTGACGTCATGCCCACGATGGTCACGCAGATGATCGAGACCGGGGAGGAGTCGGGGGCGCTCGATGAGATGCTCGACAAGGTCGCCGAGTTCTACGACAACGAGGTCAACTCGACGATACAGAGCCTCACATCGGTTCTCGAGCCCCTCCTGATCGTGACGATGGGGTGCGCGATCGGGTTCATCGTCATCTCGATGTATCTCCCGATGTTCGACATCTACGGCATCATCCAGAAGAAGGGAAGCAGCGCGTAGCGGGGAACGACCCCAGACGGATCAACGCAGTCGATCGGCGTGCACACCGCACGCTGAGAACCAAACCAACATGAGACACCAAGTGGCGAGGGACCGAGCAAGACGCTCGTCGCGACGTGGCGAGGGATGACAGGAGTGCAGCGATGGCGCCGAGAGCGTCCAAACGAGTCGGAATAGAGATCAGCAACAGCGCCGTGCGCATCGCCGAGGTGACCTTCGGCGGCGGGCGAGCAAAGCTCGTCAATCTCGGCCAGGTCCGGCTGCCGCCACGAGCGGTCGTCGACGGTGCCATCGTCGACGTTCCCGCAGTGGTGAATGCCATTCAGCGGTGCCTCAGCGAGGGCAACTTCTCGGCGAAGGACGTGCACCTCGGCATCGCCGGGCTGCGCGCCATCACGCGCGAGCTCGACATGCCGCACGTTCCCGACAGCGAGCTGGATGCGGCAGTGCGCCTTCAGGCGCTCGACGTCATCCCATTTCCCGTCGACAAGACGGTCATGTCGGCTCGACCGCTCGAGGAGCTGACCGGACCCGACGGCTCCGCTATCCGGCGCGTGCTGCTCGCTGCCGCCCATCGGGACCTCGTCGATCCACTCCTCGAGGCCGTCCAGGCCGCCGGTCTGACGCCACAGAGCATCGACCTCACGTCCACCGCTCTCATCCGGGCGCTGTACGACCCGTCGACGGCGCTCGGCGGGCCCGAGGCGATCGTGGCGATCGGTGCCGGCCTGACGACCGTCATCGTCCACGAGGCGGGTGTGCCCCACTTCGTCCGCACGATCGCCGAAGGTGGCGACACGATCACGGCGGCCATCGCCGGCGCTCTCGACCTCCCGATTGACGACGCAGAGGCGACCAAGCGCAATCTCGACCAGTCGGGCCCGCACATCCGCGCGGCCGCCACGGCCGCCAACGAGGCCGCCACATCGCTCATCGCCGAGATCCGCAGCTCGATCGAGTACTACTCGGCGCTTCCCGGACGGGCCGAGATCCGACGTGTCACGCTCACCGGAGGCGGCTCACGGCTCTCAGGACTCCTCGAGCGTCTCCAGCAGAACCTCAGGGCTCAGGTAGTTCGGGGCAGTGCACTCTCCCGCGTCGAGACCAACCTCTCTCCCGAAGAGGTCATGAACCGCGATCCACTCTGCGCCGTCGTCATCGGCCTGGCGCTGCCCGGGCCGCCAGGAGTGAAGCCGCTCGACCTCATGCCACCGGAGATCCTCCTGGCCCGGCGTAGGGCCCGGGCGGACCGGGTGCTGATCGGTGTCGCAGCCCTGATCGTGCTGGCCATGATCGGAGGCGGTGTCCTTCGGTACCTCTCGGTGCATAAGGCCGAGAATCAGGTCGCCAGCCTGCAAGCCAAGATCACGACGGCTCGCGAGAACATCACGCGCTACGACGTCGCCGAACAGAAGTTCGCCGAGATCTCTGCCGACGAAACCGTCCTGACGCCGATCGTCGCCAACGAGGTGAACTGGCCGGCGGTCATCAACACTCTCGCCGCCAACACACCGAGCGGCGGGATCATCACGTCGTTCCAAGGCTCGGACGCTGTGCAGGTCACCGCAACGTCCCACACGTCCGCGCCGACCCCGCGAGCGGAGACGGAGATCTCTACCGTCGGCGTGAACGTCACGGCGAGCAAGGGTTGTGTGATCGTCAAGAAGGGCGACGTGCCGAACTGCGCGTACGGCTACTTCGAGAGCTGGGCGACCCAGCTCGGAAAGTCCAACACCCTGCAGCTGGTGACGTGGAGCCCCTTCGCAGAGGGACAAGGGGGTGTCGTGACATACACGGCAACGCTCGGTGTCCTCGGAACCATTCAGTCCTCACGAGCGACGAAATTTGAGGTGCTTGGAAAATGAAACTTCAGTCGTTGAACCTCAACGCATTGAAGCGGCCGATCGTACTCATCACCGTGGCGGTGGTCGTCCTTCTCGCCGCACTGTGGTGGCTGCTGTGGATGTCTCCGGAGGGCAACAAGCTGACCACCGTCAACAGCCAGGTGGGGACGCTGAACACCCAGCTCACCACGCTCAACCAGACGCTCGCACAGGACAAGGCCCTGACAGCGAAGGTCCAGGTGTACGCCGGGTATCTCGGCATGTTCGCCGCTGCCGTGCCTCCGTTGCCCGAAGCACCACAGCTGACATCGCAGTTGGCAAATCTCGCGAATGCGACCGACGTCAAGCTCACGACCTTGTCGGATGACACGTCCACGCCGGGTCTCGGAACCCCGCTCGGGGAGATCCCGCTCAGCATGAACATCCAAGGAAGTCGCCAGAACTGTCTCGCCTTCCTGTCCGGCATCTACAACTCGGCGATGATGCCGCGCTTGATCACGATCAGCGCGTTCACGCCTTCGCCGCTGGTGGCGCCCCCGGGCGGCGTCAACGTGCTCCAACCGTCGGGCGCGACCTGGACGGCAACGATCTCGGGAATCGCATATTTCGACGCTGAGATCAATCCGTCGGCTACGAGCAGCGCGACCACGACCTCCACGACGCTCGGCTAGCCAGCCCCGCTGCCAATGAGCGACGCCCGCGGACCGTAATCGGACAAGTGCGTCAGCCATCCGGGCGGTGAGGACACTCGACACGGATTGGTTGCTACTGCGTCAAGATGATGCGATGACCTATCGCGCGACAATCGAGCCGTTCCGGATCCACTCGGTGGAACCGATGCGGATGACCAGTACGGAGGACCGGCGGCTGGCGATCGAGGCCGCGGGTTTCAACCTCTTCGGCCTGCGCGCCGAGGATGTGCTCGTGGATCTGCTGACAGACTCCGGCACCGGAGCTATGTCGCGCGACCAGTGGGCTGCGATCCAGCACGGCGACGAGAGTTACGCCGGATCACCTTCGTGGTTCCGGTTCCTCGAGAGTGTGCAACGGCTGTTCCCGTTCCCGCACGTGATCCCGACTCACCAGGGCCGGGCAGCAGAGAAGATCCTCTTCAGCGTGATCGGAGGCCCAGGACGCATCATCCCGAACAACACGCACTTCGACACGACCCGAGCAAACGTCGAGGCGACCGGCGCCGAGGCGGTCGACCTCGTCATCTCCGAAGCACGCGATCCCTCCAACCTGCATCCCTTCAAGGGGAACATGGATCTCGGCCGCCTCGAGGAACTGCTCGCGAGCGAACGCGACAACATCCCGGTCGTGTTCGTCACGATCACGAACAACTCCGGGGGAGGACAGCCCGTATCGCTCGGCAACCTCCGGGGCGTACGCGCGCTCTGTGATCGATATGGCGTGCCGCTGTTCCTCGACGCCTGTCGCTTTGCCGAGAACGCTTGGTTCATCAAGGAGCGCGAGCCGGGACAGCAAGATCGGACGGTCACTGAGATCGTCCAAGACGTGGCCTCCCTCGCCAACGGCATGACGATGAGCGCCAAGAAGGACGGGCTCGCCAATATCGGCGGCTGGCTGGCAATGGACGACGACGTGCTCGCTCAGCGATGTCGGGAGGTGCTCATACTGACGGAGGGCTTCCCCACATACGGGGGGCTTGCCGGCCGTGACCTCGAGGCGATCGCTCAAGGCCTGACGGAGGTCGTGGACCACGACTATCTCCGCTATCGGATCCGCTCGACGGCGTATCTCGGCGAAGCACTCGTCGGCGCCGGGATACCGGTGGTGCAGCCGATCGGAGGGCATGCCGTCTACATCGACGCCGGCGCTCTCCTACGGCACGTTCCGCCGCTCGCCTATCCGGGTCAATCCCTCGCCATCTCCCTGTACGAAGCCGGCGGAATCCGATCCTGTGAGATCGGAACGGTCATGTTCGGGCTCAGGCCGGACGGCACCGAAGTACCTGCTGCGCTCGACCTCGTCCGCCTGGCCATCCCGAGGCGCACGTACACACAGAGCCACATCGATTACGTGATCGAAGTCTGCCTTGAAGTCGCCGAGCATGCGGGCGAGCTCTCGGGATACGAGATCGTCTCGGCCAGCGGGGCGCTGCGTCACTTCACGGCGCAGTTCCGGCCACTTCCGGTCTCGCCACAATCCTGACGCTCGAGGGCTCAGACATGACGCATTGACACGTCACGCAGCAATGCCCTCCGGTCTTTCCACAAGCTCTCGTGGGTGGACCGGAGGGCAACGATGCCGATCGCCAGCATTCGTCCTAGCCGGGTGGGAACCCGGTACCGGACAAGGCCGACACGTTACTCGTGGCCGTGGCGTACGTACTCGCCTTGCAGCCCGACACCGTCGTCGCCCGCACCACGAAGAAGGACGTACCCGGCGCGGTCAGACCCTCCACGGCCGTCGACTGCTGAGTGGGGATATCTAGGAGACCCCAGCAGTCTCTCGTTCCCGGAGAGAACGCCGTCAGCACAAGATACGTAGGACCACTCGCGGGCCAGTACAGACTCACGACGTGCGCACTGGTCGAACCGCTCGCCGTGGTGAAACTCAGGCCTGTGGCGATCTGCTGGATGTCCGAAGTAGTCGCGCTCGGAACCGTCAGATTCGTGTAGGACTGGCCACTATCGGTGTAGTACACCTTCGCTCCCGTCAGCGCGGTCTGAAGGTTGTCTTGCGATGCCGTGTTGTTCGCTGTGTTCGTCAGCGCCAGGTACGTCGGGATCGCAATAGCCAACAGGATGCCGATGATGAGCAGGACCACAAGCAATTCGATGAGGGTGAAACCACCGTCATCGCCTGCATGGCCGCACACGCGAGACCGCGCTGCGGCAACTCGGTGACTCAGCACGCTGATCTCCTTTCCCGATCTCTCCGCTGCCTCGTAGCCGAAACACAAGTCCCCCGAGCCGTAGACCGACTCGGGGGACTCAAAACGCTTCGTCATTGACCTGATCATCCAGGTCACCACGAGTTACTTGGTTCGAGTCAGCTAGCTCAACCGGCCGGGAATCCGGTGGTCAAGAGATTGGCGGCTGTGAACGTTGCAGCGCCCGCAGTGGAACCAATGCAGGTGGTGGGCGTTGAAGCCTTGATAACTCCGAAGTACGTCCCAGGTGCCGTTTGGCCACCGGTGGTGGTACCTGCCGTCTGGGTGACCGTGTTGTCGATCTCGACCCAGCAGTCGTTGGTGCCATTGGCGAACGCAGCCAGCACGAGGGCCGAGCCAGTGTCAGTGACGAACGCACTGACGATGTGCGGGCCAGAGGAAGGCGCGGTGCCCGAGACGAAGCTCAGTCCGGTACCGATCTGCTGGATGTCGGACGTACTCGCGCTGGGACTCTCCAGGTTTGTGTAGGTCTGGTTGCTGTCAGTGAAGTACGTCTTCGCACCCGTGAGGGCGTTCTGCAGGTTGGCCTGGGCGGCAGTGTTGTTGGCGCCCTTGGTCACCGACAAGAACGTCGGGATCGCGATGGCCAGCAGAATGCCGATGATGAGCAGTACAACCAAGAGCTCGATCAGGGTGAATCCCTCATCTCCCCCCTCGCTGCCGAGGTGCCGTTGACGACACCTTTCGACGAAAGACATTGAGTGTTCCTCCTTGGGTCAATTGAAATGATCCGTCACCACAATGATCGGCCAGATCAGCCGGCGACTTTAGGCGCAATCGACCCTTTATCGAAAAAAGTGACCGCCCGGGCGACACGAGCATGACGACGCCCTTGGCGGGGGAACCGTCAGACTTTCCGCCAGAATCTTTGGCCGCTGCCGGCGCCTCAAGACCACGGGCCACCGGCTCCTCCATCCGAGGGAGCAGCGGGTTCGTGTGTTGGAGCCGGCACATGACCCGAGGTCGGGTAGTGAGCCCCGGTCGGGACCCTCCCGCCGTCCGCTGGTGGCTCGGCTGGCCGCACGGGCTCGTCGAATGCACGGACCGGCGGAGGAGCGCTCGCCGCCTGCACGTAGATACCGAATTCCTGCTCCAAGACGGCGTCGAGATCGGTAGAGGACCGGATTGATGCTGTACCGGCCGACTCTCGGCCGGGTGCCACGACCGGTTCCTGCATCTGATGCTCCGCTGGGCCCATCGCGTTCCGTCTCCCAATCTTCAGCCGGTCAGCCAAGTCGCCGGCGTGGCGGTGTCTCGCTGCCAACTTACCGCGCCGGGACCTGAAGGGACGGCAGCCGCGATTCCGACAGGCCATCGCCACGATCCGGCGAGGTCTGCGCTACGAGCTTGCCGCGTGTCGGAGCCGAGAGCGTGTTGAATGGTTGATCGATGGTCCGATCGCTGAGGTTGCTCATCCCCGCCCTCACGGCGGTGATCGTGCTCCTTATCGGGGCGATCCACGCTCAGGTTCACAATTACTCACTCTCGCATCACGGTGCGGAGCTCGACTGGTTGATCGCCCTGATCGCCCTCGTGTGGACCACGACCTATGCCGCAGGAGTCAACGAGCCGGGCCTTGCATTCGGGACGCGCTTCGTCAGGTCCGCCGGCGCCGTCGGCAGCGCCATCGTCATTATCGCCCTGTTACAGGTCAGCAGCCGCACTGCGCTGCTCCCACGGTTCGACCTCGGTCTCAGCGTCGCGGTCCTCATCCCGGGCCTGGCGGCGTTGTCGGCCGTCGCCCAGCGGTCGGCGACGCTGCAAGGTGAGCAAGAACGCGTCATCGCGCTCGTCGACGACGCCGAGCGCCAGCGCCTGTCACGAGACGTCGCCGTACGCCCCGAACACAACTCTCTGCTCGTCCTTGCTGTGCAGCCTGCGGAGATGACGCCGACTCCGGAAGGCCCGAAACCCCTCGAAGATCTCGTCTCCCGCCACCGGATCACTCTCGTCGTGCTGAACCGGGAGGCGCAATCGCTCGATGAAGTAGTCGCCCAGGCCGCCGGCGTCCACTCCCATGGAGTACGGATCCGCACGCTGTCGCTGTTCTACGACGAGTGGCTCGGCAAGCTCCCGATCTCCGAGCTCGAGCGGATCGCCCTGCTCTTCGATATCAACGAGATCCACCACCCGGTGTACGCGCGCATGAAGCGGTTCCTGGACGTTGCTCTCGCCTTGGCCGGCGTGCCCGTGCTGGGCATCGCCATCCCCGTCGTGGCTCTGGTCAACCTCGCCGGCAACCGAGGCCCGCTGTTCTTCCACCAAGAGCGCGTAGGCAAGGGCAACGTCGTGTTCACGATCCACAAGTTCCGCACGATGCGTCCGACCGAGGGCCGGGCCGACTGGACCCTCCCCGACGACGAGCGAGTGGGCGCCGTGGGCCGCATGTTGCGCACCCTGCACATCGACGAGCTGCCGCAGGTGTGGAACGTGTTGCGAAGGGACCTCTCCATCGTCGGCCCGCGACCCGAGCAGCCCCGATACGTGGCACAACTCACCGAGTCGATCCCGTTCTACGAGACTCGTCACCTCGTGCGGCCCGGCATCACCGGTTGGGCACAAGTGAAATACGACTACGGAGCGAGCGAACTCGATGCGCTCGAGAAGCTTCAGTACGAGTTCTATTACCTGAGGCACCAGAGTCTGCCCCTCGACCTGCGAATCATCGGTCGCACCCTCCGATCGGTCGTCGGTCGCGAAGGCAGGTGAGGGGCCGCCGGGAACGTCAATTGCCACGTCCTCCGAGCGCGCCCGAGGTAACGTCGGTCATGTCGACGGGCCACCTCTGCACCACGAGGGCGGGAGACCGCCCACCCGCGATTCGTCCCGGGTGACATCGCCGTCCATGAACGCGCCCGATTACCTCGAAGGGTCTTCTGCCCACGGCGACGACCCCGCCATCGACG
>JBEKMC010000040.1:0-26749 GCA_050008715.1 Acidimicrobiales bacterium
AGGCGGATCGTCGCCCGCAGGAAGGGCCATCCACCGCCGAGCTCGACGGCGACCGCGAGGATGAGCACGCTCCAGCTCACCGCAGCCGTGGCAGGCCCGAACATCGCCAAGCAGAGGGCGGCGATCGAAAGTGTCCACGCGACGGCAGCTCGAGTCACCCATCGGTCGGTGTGGACCGCGGGGCCGGCCGTGGCACCCGGCGCGAGGGTGGCCGCCGTGTAGCCGACGGCGGCGACGGCTTCGCACAGGTTGTCGGTGCCGACGACCCGGTCGTCGTAGGCGATGAATGCGGTGTTGGTCGCGAGGTTGACGGCGGCGCTCGCGACACCCGGCTGGCTTCCCAAGGCGCTCTGGATGCGGATGGCGCACGCGCTGCAATGCATACCGACGAGGCTCAGCTCGGCCGTGGAGAGGCGACGTTCCGCAGGCACGTCGGCCGAAGCGAGCACTTCGGTTGTGCCTGCACTCATGGCATCAGACTAGTTACCGGCCGGCGATGGACGGCCGGCGATGGACGGCCGGCGACCCGGGTGCGATCGTCGCCCGCAGTAGGGTCCGAGCCGTGCGACGGGCGACACGAGCCGTGTGGGGGGCGCTTGCGACGGTGTGCGTGTTGACGAGCGCCTGCGGCAACTCGGCTGGCACCGGCCTCGTCGCGACCACGACGACGAAGGCGACGGTCACGACAGAGCCACCCCAGCCGGCAGGCAGGAACCCGTCCGTCATCTCGCAGATGGTGTGCCGGCCAAAGGCGCAGTCGGAGATCCAGCGGGTGCTCGGGGTGACCGCCCAGGTGACGACACCGAGCTGGGTGGACCACCTGTACCGGTGCCGTTATGTCTACGGGAATGGCAGTTTCGTCTTGTCTGTGAAGGAACTGTCGAGCTGGAGCGAGACGATCGCCTACTTCCATTCGCTCGGCTCGTCGAGGGGCGACGTCGGTTCGCTCGGCAATCTCGGGCAGGGGGCCTTCACCACGTCGGACGGTTCGGTCGTGGTCCGAAAGGACTGGAAGGTCCTCCTCGTCGACATCTCGCCGCTCCCCGCGCAGTTCGGCAAGCCGCCGACGAGCAGGGCGGACGTCGCCTACACGATTGCGGCGCTCATCCTCGGGTGCTGGGCGGGCGACTGAGGCCGCTCGCAGGATGCCGGGGTTCGCAGGATGCCGGAGTTCCTAGGATGCCGGGGTTCCTAGGATGCCGGGGTTCCTAGGATGCCGGGGTCATCGCCACGATGGCGAGGCACATCTCGTCGGCGGAGCCGTCTCCCCACGTGATGTACTGCGCAGGCAGGCGGCGCAGGTACGGGATCTCCTGCCGCAGCCTGGGGTTGTAGGTGCAGCTCACCTGAATCTTGTCCGCCGGCGTCACCGGGATCGCCTTCGCCATGTTGTAGGCGCGCTGATAGTTGAAGTCGTAATGCTCGTCGTCGAGCAGCACCATCGCCTGCGGCGTCCCAGGGTTGAGCACGACCTTCATCGACACGCCCAACAGGTGCATGTGGGCACCGATGCGCACGATGTTGCCGTAGCGACCCACTGAGTACGTGCAGCTGGTCGAGTCGCTGCTCGGCGGGTCGGCCGCGTTGCGCCCGCAGATCTGCTCGAGGACGTTGATGAAACTGACCTCGCTCTGACCGAACTCCCGTCCGGTGAACTGGACGGAGGCGGATCTGTTGCACAACGGGCCGTGGACGCCCGAAGGGCAGGGAATGTCCGGAGGGGCCGCGTACAGCGCCAGGCTGAGCGGTGTCAGAGGGGTGCTGGCGGGCACCGTCAGGAGCTGCATCCTGCTCTGAACCGGCTTGTCGCCGAGGAGCAGGTTGTAGTGGATCTGCATGATCACGAGGCTTCCAGCCGGCAAGGGCATCCCGGTCCCGGCCGGCTCGATGTTCTCGGGCGCCCCCGGCCCCCAGGCGGCGAGCCATGGGGTGTCGGCGAATTGGAAGCTCGACGACCCCGGGATGGGTGCCTCGCCGAAACAGGACCAACCTTTCCCACTCCGGTTCGCCTTCTCGGCGGCAGCCGCCAGGTTCGGGGGGACGAGGAAGAGGATCGAGTGATGCACCTCGATACTCTCGGGATAGAACTGGCTGGCGACGATGAACGAGCTCTGCGTGACGTGCGGGTTCAGCAACGTGCAGTGGTAGTCGTCGTACGAGCCTTTGGCAGCGTGTGGCGTATAGGGCGCTGAGCCTTCGAGGTTGATCGCCGACACGCGGTGGCCGTCGATGATCTTGGCCACTGCCAGATGGGCGGAGCTGCCCGCGGGCGGAGCAGACTTCGCCGTCGGCGGAGCCGACTTCGCCGCCGGCGAGGCCGGGGTCGAGAGGGCATAGCCGACGCCGGCGATGCCCGCCGCCGCCAACGCCCCTGCTGCGACCACGCGCGACTTCCCCCACCATCTCATCGATGCCGAGCGTACCGCATCGTCATTCCTCTGTTCGGGGCGCGACGGCGACATAGGTCGCGGTGTCGGGTACCGCCTGTGGGAGGGTTTCCCTAGGCTTTTGCCATGTCCGACAGCCTGTACGACCGCGTCGGTGGCCAGGAGTGGTTCGACGCCCTTGTCGGGCGCTTCTACGCCGGCGTCGAGTCCGACCCGGTGCTCCGCCCGCTGTATCCCGCCGAGCTGGGCGAGTCGAAGGTTCACCTTGCACTGTTCCTCGCCCAGTACTTCGGCGGTCCACCGCGCTACAACGCCATCCGCGGCCTCCCGCGCCTGCGCATGCGTCACGCGCCGTTCTCCATCGGAGGGGCGGAGCACGATGCGTGGCTCATTCACATGACCGCGGCGGTCCGGGGGGGCAATCTCGTACCCGAGGACGAGGTCGCCGTCATCCGGTACTTCACGTCTGCCGCCGCCATGTTGCGCAACGAGGAGCCGTCAGCCTCCGGCCGAGCCGGACTGAAACTTCTCCCACCCGGCTGAAGTGCAGGCTAGTGCCGGTCTGACCAGTCACCATCGGGACGACAGCGCCTGGTACTGTGCCCCAAAATGAATGCCGCGGCTGCCAACGACGACCCGGGAGTCGCCGCCGGCAGCCCGGGTGATCCCAGTACAACCGCCGGCTTAGCGGACTCGGCGGTCCCGGGCGAGACCCGCGCCAGCGTGCCCGTCGGGGGGACCGAGCCGCCCGACGGCCCGTCACGGCGGAGATGGACGAGGCGCCTGCTGCCACCGGTGGTGTGCGTCGCCGTCTATACCGTTCTCGCCGGTTTCATCTACGGAGTACACCCTCCGGCGACGAGCACGACCCTTCCGCCTTGTGCCTGCGGCGACATCTCCTCCCAGGTGTGGTTCCTGGCGTGGCCGGCCTACGCCCTTTCCCACGGACTCAACCCCTTTTACTCGACCTGGGTCGATTATCCGCACGGCGTGAACCTCATGAACAACACGGCGATGCCGTTGCTCGGCATCGTCTTTGCCCCGTTCACACTGACCTTCGGCGCGCTGTCGACTTTCAGCCTGCTCATGCGACTGGCGTTCGCCCTCTCCGGCATCTCGATGTGCTTCGTGCTGCGCCGCTGGACCACGTGGTGGCCGGCGGCGTTCATCGGCGGCCTGCTCTACGAGTTCTGCCCCTTCATGGTCGGACAGTCGCAGTCGCATCTGTTCCTGACCTTCGTGCCACTCCCGCCGCTCATGATGGCGCTGCTGGACGAGCTGGTCGTCCGCCGCCGCCACCTGATCCGCAACGGCGTCCTGCTCGGCCTCGTCCTCGCCGCCCAGGTCATGATCTCGCCGGAGATCCTCGTCATCTCCTTGCTGGCGGCCCTTGGCGCCATGGTCGTCATGGCACTCCGTCACCCCGTGGCGGCGAGGGAGCGGATGGGCGATCTCGTACGGGGTGCCGCAACGGCGGCCGTGACCATGTTGGTCGTGGCCGCCTACCCGATCTGGATGTACTTCCGAGGGCCCTACCACGTCTCCGGGCCGCCGCATCCGGTCTCCGAGCTCGATCAGTACCACTCCTACCCTTCTTCTCTCATCTACCCGACCGGCTTGCAGCGGTTCGGCTTCGGAAGTTGGCTCGCGAAGGGGAACTCTCTCCTCCAACACAACGGCGTCGAGCACACGACATACGTCGGCATCCCGATGCTGGTGCTCCTCGTCTTCCTCTTCATCCGTTTCCGCAAAGTCGGCCTCGTACAGCTGTTCGCGCTGACGGCGTTCGGTGGGTGGGTCGTCACGCTCGGACGCGGCAAGGGCAGCATCAAGCTGCCGTTCGACCTCATCGTGAAGATCCCCGTCATCAACGGTGCGCTCGATCTTCGCTACTCGTTCATCATGTATCTCGGCATCGCCGTCGTCCTGGCGGTGGGGCTGGATCGACTGAGAGCGGAGGGTTTCTTCCCGAACCGGGGTGGCGCTCACCGGCGCCAGAGTCGAAGCACAACGGCCGTCGGGTCGGTGCCCCAGCCCTCGTGGCAGCGTCGCGGCCTAGGGGCACCCGTGGCCTGCCTCGCCATCGCCGCCGTAGCCCTTGTGCCGCTCGTCCCGGCATTGCCGTACCCATCGACCCCGAGCGGAGTGCCGGCGCTGTTCACTGCGGCCGACTCGCCGCTCAAGTCGGGGTCCGTCGTGCTGTCCTACCCGTTGCCCATCTCCTACGAGGGTTCGAACGACCAGGCGCTCTTGTGGCAGTCAGCCGCCCGAATGCGCTTCAAGCTCATCGCCTTCCGCGGAGCCGTTGCCGGGCCGACCGGCCAGCCGATCCGCGGTGCGCAGTTGGTGCTGCCGCCAGGTGAGGCGGAGCAGGTGCTCCTCTGGGCGCTCTACAGCGAGCCGAGCCCCCCGCCGGCGGACAATGCGGCCACGGCAAAGGCGATCCAGATCTTCCTCAAGACTTACGACGTCGGGGCCGTCACCGTCGTGCCATATGGGAAGCGGACGAGCATCGTGCTCGCCTACTACACCGCCGCGTTGCGCATTGCTCCGGTGGCCTTCCAGGGCTGCTACGTCTGGCCCGACGTGCAACAGGACTTGCGGCGCCTCGGCATCATCGGCCCCTGAGGGCGGTCTCGACGGCGGAGCGCTGCCGGCTGCGCCGTTGCTCGGGCATGATCTCGGGGTGAGCCACCCGTACTGGCCGTTGTTCGACCTGCGACTGTCCACGGCGCGGCTCGTCCTGCGACCGTGCACGGAGCACGATGCCGGCGCCCTCGCTGCCGTGAAGCCGCCCGATGTCGAGACGGACCCGACCCTGCCGCTCCTCGGTATGGACGAGGACCTCCGCCGCGGGACACAGGTCCTCCAGTTCCACTGGCGATCGCTCGGAACCTGGACGCTCGCCCACTGGCGGCTCACCTTCGCCGTGCTCGCCGACGACCACTTGATCGGCGCCCAAGAGCTGAGCGCCGGTTCGCGGTGTGCCGGGCCTGGCGTCTCGCCGTTTGTCAGGGGCGATGATGCACCGATACGGCGTAGTTGCCCGTGGCGTCGAACGGCTGGCGGATCCACGTCGCGTAGCGTTCCGCCAGCTCGAGGCCGGCTGCAGCGCAGTGCAGGTCGTAGGTGTCGAGCGAATAACCACGGTCGAGCTGGAAGCCGGTGACGAGGACCCCGCCCCGCCGTACATGGCGCGCTGCTCCTGCCACGAGGGCCGCCTCGGTGCCCTTCGGCGTGAAGAGGGGCACGTTGCCGGCCATGAGGACGACGTCGAAGGTGCCTCCCGTGTCGAGGTCGGCGACGTCCGACTGGACAAATCGCAGGCGTGCGGCAGGAAGCTCCTGCAGGAGCTCGTCGCCGAGGCGCCGGGCGACTGTCATCATCGAGCCGTCACGGTCGGCGGCGACGACGTAGACGCCGAGGCGGGCTAGTTCGATGGCAACCCGGCCGGTTCCGCAACCGGCGTCGAGCACGCTCTCGGGGGCGTAGCCCATGACGAAGCGCGCTTCGCCGTGCAGGTCCGCGCCGGCCTTCAGGAGGTCGTCCAAGCGGGCTTGGTAGTTCTCGCCGTCGAAGCTCTCGGGAAGCGTCACTGTGGCGACCCTATTCGCCCTTCGGCCGGCGCGGCACGAGTTCTGGAGTGAGAAACCACCGCGTACGGTCGTTTCGGACCATCCAGAACTCGCCGGCGTGGGCGGCGGCGAGAGCTGGAACCTACGCAGCGATCTTGAGGACGATCGTCGCCTTCACGCGAGTGCCGCGCTTGTCCGATACCTGCACCGGGATCCGGTAGGTGCCGGGCCGGGTGGGCATGCCGACCCACCTGCCTCCGGGCAGGAGGCTCATGCCAGGTGGCTTGGAGCCACCCACTCTGCTCCAGGTGTAGGGGCCGACGCCGCCGCATGCCTGCAATACGACGCTGTAGTGAACACCCACCTTGGCTTTCGGCAGCGAGTTGGCTTTCATCGCAAGGTTGTCTGCAGAGGGAATGTTGGCGTTGCCGGTCAGCTGCGGGTCGTGGTGGAACTCGGGCCAGGCGCCACTTTCGGTGACGACGGATCCGTCAGAGCCGACGATCTCGTAGTGCTGTATCACTGCGTGCGACTTCCCGCGCGAGCCGCTGTAGCCGGCGATCGTGATGCCGATCGTGCCGTTCGAATCCCGGGTGACGAGTGGGGAGTTCTGGAGCCCGACTCCCTTCTCGAGGGTCGCCATGACGTGCCCGGTCTTGCCGTCGAGGATGTAGACACCGGTAGTCGTCGGGACGATGACGTCCTGATGGCCGTTGCCGAGATCCGCCGTGACGACACCGCCGAGGACGATCCCACTCGGCACCTGACGGCTCCACAGGATCTTGCCGGTCTCCGAGTTGAGGACGTACACGAAGCCGTTCTGGGTTCCTTCGACGACCTGGAGTTGGCCGTTGCCCATCACGTCGGCGAGTGCCGGGCTCGGCGTCGTCGCCCCGTTGAGCGTCGTCCTCCATTGCAGCTTGCAGTCGCCGTTGATCGCCATGAGCTGGTCGGTCTCGCTCCGGCCGGCGCGCTCGGTGCTCGTGCCGAAGACGATGCCGGGCTTGCCGCCCGCCAGGATCTTGCCCACGGCGGGCGAGGAATCGGCGCCCTGGTTCGTGGTGAACTGGCAGTACATCCCGTCGTTGGGCTGCGCGAAGTTGCCCCCGTTGCCGATTTCTTTGAGGATGCGGACTTGACCGCCGTTGATGTAGCTCGTGTGGAAGGCGTGGCCGGCGGTGGTGTTGCCGTCCTCGATGATCTGGTTCTGCCCGTTGCCCCTCACGTCGGCGATGGCCGGCGTGGCGAAGACCGTGTCGGCCTGGAACCACGGGAACCCCTTCAAGGTCTTCCCATTGGCTGAGCTGAGCAAATACGTGTTCTGGCCCTGCGAAGGGCCGACGATCGTTGTCTGCGATTGCAGGATTCCGACGGGGAGCCCGGCGCTGACGCCGGCGTCACCCCCGGCGCCCTGAATGTTGATGGACTTCTTCGCCCACAGACGCGTCCCGTTCGCCGAGACCGCCTCGTAACCCCCGACACCCCGCTGGCCCCGCCACCCGACGCCGAAGTAGACGACTCCGTCGTAGGTCGATGGTGAGGAGTCGATGCCGATAAGACCGTTCGGCCCGTGAGCCGTGACTTCCCAGGCGCCCACACCGTGGCCCCCAGAACTGCGATTGAGATAAACCGCATAGACGTGTCCAGACCGAGCGCCCACTACGACGGCCGGCCCACCCTTCACGTCCGCGACGACGGGTGAGGACAAGGCAAACGGAGCCTGACCATTCGGGTACGACGCCGACCAGATCAGCTGGATATCGAGGCTCAGCCGCGCGGCCGATCGAGTAACCGCGCTACGAGCCGGCTGCGCGCCGGCCGTGCTGCCGGTGGTCATGGCGACACTGGCTCCGGCCGAGGCCAAGAGAGCTGCAGAGGCCGTGATCCTCCCGAAACCCCAGGTCCGATCGGCATGCGCTCTTCGCTCGGCTCGACCGGGCCGCCGCCCGTGATCGGATCTCTCGTTCAAACTCGCTGATCGGTACGTCGTCATGGCTAAGAAATCGTCGGCTCCCTATGGTCGTCACTGAATTCTTCGGCTACCTAGGGTTGTCACTTGAGAGGTTCTGCGCACCCTCCCGCCAGCGCCCTCAACAGGGCGAACGCTTCTGTCCGGCGTTCGACCCGGACGGAAAAGGTGGTCGTGAAACGAGCCGGCGGTGGCACGAATTCAACTGAGCTGAAGACGAAGCGGCAGGGCCGAATGTCCGGCTCCAAATGATCGAGCAGGGACCTTAGGTCCTGTACTGCGGACATCCCGCGCCACTGTAGCCAGCCCGCTCATCGTAGGCACGACCTTTAGGTGACAGTTGTGTTGAGATTTGGTGTCGCGAGGTCGTGATTCAGTCTCCGACAGGGTGGATACCCGGGGGAAACTGTGGAAAACACCTGAGATGGATTCGTCTCGGCAAATTCAGATCCTCCCCGTCCGACTACGTCTGTAGCGCCGTGACCAGGTACGAAGGAGCAGGCCGCTGCCGCAAGATGACGACGTCTGACTCTTTCGACTCCCGGCATTACGACGGGAGCGCCCGTCGATTAGCGCGTGTGTTATGCCAGCGGCTCACAACGAATGCATGCGCGGGATCTAGCCCCTGATCGCGGGCACCGGTGCGCAAGAGGCCAGGTGACCCCTGTTGACATCCTGCTCTTGTCCTACCCAATCGACGCCCGCTCAACCGTGAGAATCCTTCGTCGCCGCCCTCGGCCCAGCAGCCCGTTTTCAGTGGACGCGATGAGGCCAGCGCGGGACCAGCTGTGCATGGTGGCGGCAGAGCGATAGCCTGACGTCGTGGCCGCAGGTGGACCGGTAGCGCAAGGGGCGGCCAGCTCGATTCCTGACGTCATAGAACGCATGGAGGCGATCGGAGCGGCTCTTCCCGCCAGCGACGGAGTGGCCTGCTTCAATCGTGTCTACCTCGAGGTCACCGGCCAGGTGCACGACAAGGTTGGACAGCAATTCTTCGCAGACCCGGCCTTCATCACCGCGCTCGACATCACGTTCGCGAACCTCTACTTCGATGCGGTCTACGCGGCGGACGACGCGACAACGGTGCCGCTGGCCTGGCGCCCGCTGATCGAACGGCGGGCGGTGTCAGGGATTGAACCGATCCAGTTCGCCCTTGCAGGCATGAACGCCCACATCAACCACGATCTGCCCATGGCGGTCGTCAGCACCTGCAAGGATCTCGGCACGTCACCGACCGCTGGCGGCCACTTGGATGACTACCAGAAGGTCGATCGCTTGTTGAACGCGGAAGAGCAGTCGATCCGCGAGTCGTTCGAGTCGGCGCCCGAGCTCGCCATCGATCGCCACCTGCAGGCGGTCGACAACCTCGTGGCGAGCTGGTCCATCAACGGGGCGCGAGACCTCGCCTGGACCAACGCCCTTCTCCTCTGGGAGCTGCGCGACGTCCCAATCGCCCGCGGGCTCTTCACGGACGGACTGGCCGCAGCGGTGGCACTGGGAAGCCGGACGTTGCTCGTGGCGGTGTGATTCAGCTCCACCCAGCCGCGCAAGACCATCGCCCGGGCGCACCGATCGGAGAACAACCTCACGCCAGTCGCTTGACAGTTGAGGCCGTGGGAGCGCCAGGCCACGCCTAGCGCCTCGACCAGCACTTATTCGCTGATCAGAGGCCATTTTTGCTGGCGCCCTCGGCAGGACTCGAACCTGCGCACACGGCTTCGGAGGCCGATGCTCTATCCGCTGAGCTACGAGGGCGGGAGAACGAGGCAACGCGTGCCGAGCAGCCGCGTCTTCAGCTTCGCTGTTTGCATGCTACCCGCACTTCGGCCATCCTCACTTCTGCCATGAGCATCGCCGACGTCCTCGCCCAATCCGTCGCCGCCGAGCTGACCAGCCTCGGTATCGAGGCGTCGCCGGCGGACGTGCATCTCGAGCGGCCGGCCCGAGCCGAGCACGGCGACTTCTCCACCAACGTCGCCCTCGTCCTCGCCAAGCGGGCGGGCCGCAACCCGAGAGAGATCGCCGGGGAGCTCGCCGCCGCCCTCACCGCAGCGCCCCCTCCCCATGTGGAGGCGGTGGAGGTGGCGGGGCCGGGTTTCGTCAATTTCAGGCTCCGGCCGTCCTGGCTGCACGAGGCGCTCGTGGAGATCGTGACCGCCACCGAGACCGGGTATGCCGCCCCCGACCTCGGCCATGGCGAGCGCACCCAGATCGAGTTCGTCTCTGCGAACCCGACGGGTCCCGTGCACGTCGGCAACGGATGGTTCGGCGCCTACGGCGACGCCCTTGCCCGCATTCTCGAGCGCACCGGGTCTCAGGTGACCCGTGAGTACTACGTCAACGACACCGGTGGCCAGGTCCGGCTTCTCGGCGAGAGCCTCCTCGCGCGTCGTCGCGGCGAGGCACCTCCGAAGGAGGGATACCAGGGCGAGTACGTCGCCGAGATCGCCGCGGCCTACGAGGGGCCGGACGACGTCGTCGAGGCGGGCCGATTTGCTGCCGAGCAGATCCTGGCGAACATCCGCACGACGATGGACCGCCTGAACATCCACTTCGACGAGTGGTACTCTCAGGCTTCGATCGAGGAGAGCGGCAAGGTCGCCGGCGTCATCGAGGAGCTGCGCTCACGCGGGCACGTCTACGAGGACGGCGGAGCAACCTGGTTCCGGGCGACGACCTTCGGCGACAGTCGTGACCGCGTGCTCATCAAGTCCAACGGCGACGTCACCTATCTCGGTGGCGACCTCGCCTACCACCGCAACAAGTTCCTCGAGCGTGGTTTCGACCGGGTCATCGACGTCTTCGGCGCCGACACCCATGGGCAGGTTGCGAGTCTGCGTGCCGGCGTTCAGGCGCTCGGCGTCGACCCCGACCGCCTCGAGGTGCGCATCGGCCAGATGATCTCGCTCGTGAGCGGACGCATGTCGAAACGTTCCGGCACCTACATCCGCCTCGACGACCTCATCGAAGAGATCGGGGCCGACTCCACCCGGCTTCTTTCCCTCCTCTCCTCGATCGACCAGGCGACGACGCTCGATCTCGACATCGTGAAGGAGCGCTCGGCCGAGAACCCGGTGTTCTACGTGCAGTACGCCCACGCCCGTATCGCTTCGATCAGCAAGGTGGCGGGCGAACGTGGCGTGCTGCGCCGGCCCATCGGCGAGGTCGAACTGGGCCTCCTCGAGCACCCGCGCGAGCTCGAGATCCTCCGGACGCTCGTCGACCTGCCGCGCGTCGTCGAGGAGGCCGCCGTCGAGCGGGCACCGTACAAGGTGACGAACTGGGTGCGCCGGCTGGCGGCGGACTTCCACAGCTTCTACCACGACTGCTACGTCATGGGGGAAGGGGTGTCGGCCGAGCTGACCCAAGCGCGCCTGTGGCTCGTCGAGGCCGCCCGCGTCGGTCTTGCCATCGGTCTCGATCTGCTCGGCGTGGGCGCTCCGGACGAGATGTGAGCGACGTGAGCGACGTGAGCTCGCACGAGACCGCCGCGGCCGCTGACCCGGAGTCCCCCGAAGCCCCTGTTGCCCGCCATCTCCTGCCGATCACGGCGTCGAGGTCGTCGTCCGGCTCCCTCGCCGTCGGTGGCGTCGATCTCGTGGCGCTCGCCGACGACATCGGGACTCCGTTGTTCGTCTACGACGAGGACCATCTGCGGGCGCGCTGCACCGAGGCCGTGGCGTGCTTCGGCCGTGGGGCGGTGGCATATGGGACGAAGGCGTTTCTCTGCAAGGCGATGGCAGCGCTCGCCGCCGAGGAGGGGATGCTGCTCGACGTGTCGACCGGCGGTGAGCTTGCGGTCGCACTGGCGGCGGGCGTTGGTGGCCGCAGCCTCGTCTTTCACGGCAACAACAAGTCGGTCCCCGAGCTGAAGGCCGCCTTGGCTGCCAATGTCGGCCGCTTCGTCGTCGACTCCTTCGACGAGATCACGCGCCTGGCGGCTCTCTCCGACGCCGGCCTCCTCGGTGCGGGTGTCGACGTCCTGCTGCGCGTGACGCCCGGCGTGGAGGCTCACACGCACGAGTACGTGATGACGGGGCAGGAGGACTCGAAGTTCGGGTTCAGCCTCGCCGAAGGGGCGGCCGACCGGGCGGTGGAGGCGCTTCGCACGATCCCGGGTGTGCGGCTCGTCGGTGCGCACACGCACGTCGGCAGCCAGATCTTCCGCGTCGACGTGTACGCGCGGGTCGTCAGCCTGCTCGCCCCGTTCCTCCGGCGCCACGGCCTGTGGGAGTGCTGTGTCGGCGGTGGCCTCGGGGTTGCCTACCTCAATCGCGAGCACGCGCCGTCCATGGCCGAGTGGGCCGCCGTCGTGCGCACGGCCTGTGCGGTCGCAAGGCTGCCGTCCGAAGTGCGCGTCTCCGCCGAGCCGGGCCGTTCCATCGTGGCAACGGCGGGCATCACGCTGTACCGCGTCGGCACCATCAAGTCGCTCCCCGGCGTTCGGACCTACGTGGCGGTGGACGGCGGGATGAGCGACAACCCCCGCCCCGTTCTCTACGGGAGCGGCTACGAGGCGTTCCTTCCTCGGGAGCCGGACGCGGCACGCCCCCGGGCCGCCCGAGTGGTCGGCAAGCACTGCGAGTCGGGCGACATCCTCGTCGAGGACGCTCGGCTGCCTGAGGATTTGAAAGTCGGGGACGTGCTCGCGACGCCCGTCACCGGCGCGTACGGGTGGTCGATGGCGTCCAATTACAACCGTCTCGGGCGGCCGCCCGTGGTGTTCGTGAGGGGAGGCGAGGCCCGCGTCGTCGTGCGGCGAGAGACAGTGGAGGACCTGCTCCGGCTCGACCAGTAGGCCCTGACGACGCGCAGGCCGGCAACCTCGGAGTTCGGAGGGGCCGAGCGTGGTCTTGTACCTTGGTGCACGTGAGCCCCCCGGATCCGTCGCCCGAGTCGCCGCTTCGAGTGGGCGTTCTCGGCTGCGGCAACGTCGGGGCCGCGTTCGTGGCTCTCGTGGACTCCGGCGCCGGCGCCATCTCCGGCCGGACCGGGATCGACCTCGAGGTGACTCGCATCGCCGTTCGGGACCTCAGTCTGGAGCGGCCCGGCATCGACCGCGTCGCTTTCGAGAAGCGCGCCACGACCGATACCCGATCGATCGTGACGGACCCGCAGGTAGACCTCGTCGTCGAGCTGATGGGCGGGGTCGAACCGGCGCGCAGCCTCATCCTGGAGGCGCTCGCCTCGAAGAAACCCGTCATCTCCGGCAACAAGGAGCTCCTCGCCTCGAGCGCGGGCGAGCTGACGGCCGCAGCCGAGTCGGCCGGCGTGGACCTGCTCTTCGAGGCCTCGGTCGCCGGTGCGATACCGCTCGTCCGGCTGCTCCGGGAGTCGCTCGCCGGCGAGCACATCATGCGCCTCACCGGCATCGTGAACGGCACGACGAACTACATGCTCACGAGGATGAGCGAGGAGGGCATCGGCTATGCCGAAGCGCTCGCGGAAGCACAAGCGCTCGGCTATGCCGAAGCGGACCCGACGGCCGACGTGGAGGGCCACGACGCCGCCGCCAAGGCCGCCATCCTCGCGGGGATCGCTTTCGACGCCGACGTGCGGGCTGCCGACGTCCACCGCGAGGGGATCGTCGGGATCGAGGCGAGGGACATCGCCTTTGCTCATCGCCTTGGCTACGAGGTGAAGCTCCTCGCCGTCGCCGAGCGCTCGGACGTGGCCGGGGCCGGCCTCGGCGGCTCCGGCGACCAACCTCCTTCGGTGGCGGTTCGCGTGCATCCGGCGATGGTGCCGAAAGACCACCCCCTCGCCTCGGTCCGGGGCTCGTTCAACGCGGTGTTCGTAGAGGGCGACGCTGCCGGCGAGATCATGGTGTACGGGCGCGGGGCGGGTGGCCGGCCAACGGCGAGCGCCGTGCTCGGCGACGTCATCGATGCCGCTCACCACCTGAGGGAAGGGAGCCGGGGGAGGTCTGCCCGCCGCCGGGCGCCGGACTTGCGCCCGATCGACGAGCTGCACAGCCAGTACTACCTGACGCTCGACGTAGCCGACAGGCCCGGCGTGCTCGCCGCCGTCGCCTCGGTGTTCGGCGACCACCACGTCTCGATCCGTTCCATGGAGCAGACCGGGCTGAGCGGCGAGGCCCGGCTGTTGTTCATCACCCACATGGCGCTCGAAGCCGACGTGATGACAACGCTGCAGGTCCTGCGAGGGCTCGACTCGGTCGAGCGGATCGGCTCGATGCTGCGGGTCATCGGCCCGGAGCCAGCCCCGGCGTGACGACTGCTCAGCCGGCGCTCCGGCCGTGGCGTGGCGTCCTCGAGGAGTACCGGCAGTTCCTTCCCGTCACTGAGACCACGCCCGTCATCACGCTGCAGGAGGGCGGGACCCCGCTGCTCTTGGCGCACCGGCTCTCCGAGCGAGTCGGCGCCGAAGTCTGGCTCAAGATAGAGGGAGCCAACCCGACTGGCTCGTTCAAGGACCGCGGGATGACGGTCGCGATCTCGAAGGCGGCCGAGGCGGGCGCCGAGGTTGTCGTGTGCGCTTCGACCGGGAACACGTCGGCGTCGGCTGCCGCCTACGCGGCCCGCGCTGGCATGCGGTGCGCGGTGCTCATCCCCGAGGGGCACATCGCGCTCGGCAAGCTGGCGCAGGCGCTCGTGCACGGTGCCACGGTGATCCAGATCCAGGGGAACTTCGACGCCGCCCTCGCCCTCGTGCGAGATCTGGCGCTGCGAGCTCCGATGACCGTCGTCAACTCGATCAACCCAGACCGGATCGCCGGCCAGATGACGGGGGCCTTCGAGGTCGTCGACGTCCTCGGGGACGCCCCGGACATCCACTGCATACCCGTCGGCAACGCCGGGAATATCACGGCCTACTGGCGTGGTTATTGCGAGTACAAGGCTGCGGGGCGTTCGACCCGCCTTCCCCGGATGTACGGCTTCCAAGCCGCCGGAGCGGCACCGATCGTCGAGGGCAAGGCTGTCGAGCAGCCGGAGACGATCGCCACGGCGATCCGCATCGGGAACCCGGCATCCTGGTACGGCGCCACCGCAGCATCGAGCGAGTCGGGCGGCCGTATCGAAGCCGTCACGGACGAAGAAATACTGGAGTCCTACGGGTGGTTGGCACGAGAGGAGTCGGTCTTCTGCGAGGCGGCTTCGGCCGCGGCGGTTGCCGGCCTCGTGAAGTTCGGCGTGCCCGAGGGCTCGAGAGTCGTGTGCATCCTCACGGGCAACGGGCTCAAGGATCCGAATCTGGCCATCGAGCACATCGCAGTGCCCGACTCCGTGCCGGCCGACGCCCGGTCGGTGATGACGGCCCTCGGGCTGTAGCGGCACCGCGACCGCGCGGCCGGCGCCAGCCGCTACAGTTCGAACAGCGCCAGCGCACGGAGCGGGGAGAGTTGTTGCCCGTGCCGGTGTTCGGCGCTAGCATCACAAACGTCTTCCTCGTCGTCGCGGGGGCGGTCCCACAGCATCGCTGGGGACAACCGCTGAGGACGGGCGGGAATCGCAGGAGCTTTCGGTCTGCAACCTCCACCGCGTTTCCCCTCCTCTCCTGATCGTGCCGACGGAGCCGAGTGTCCTTTGATCCCGGAGCCAGCCCGAAGCGAATCGGTCCAACCGATTCGGTCCGGGAACCGCTTACCGGTTCCAAGGTGGCGCCGATCGAAGGCGGTGGCACATGCCGCTGCCGGGGGTGGATGCCTCTGCGCACACCTCCGCCGGAGTACCGGCGGGGAAGCGAGGGGTAGTCCTGCATCACAATCACCAGCAGACCGAGTCTCAACAGAGAGAGGAACTCGATGAGCGGAGAGCAGCTCGAACGTTCGATCCTGGAGCGTAAGGAGCGCGAGGAGCTCAAGGCGATCGCTACTGCGATGTCGCTGGAGCCGGTCGCCCGATTGAAGAAAGCCGACCTGGTCGACCAGATCCTGCGTGCGGCCGGCGTGGAAATGGACGCGGCCGGCAACGGGAGCAATGGCGGGACGGCGCAGCCGTCCGCCTCGTCGCCGGAGTCGCCCTCCGTCGCGCCGTCCGGCGAGGACTCGCCCGAAGCGACTACGAACGGCAAGACCACCAAGCCGCGCGCCACCCGTGCGCGCACGACCAAGACGAAGACGCCGGCATCCGACGCAGCCTCGGCGGAAGGCGAGCAGGTCGCCGAGAACCCCGGTGACGGCGGTCAGGATGCCGCCGGACAGCCGAGCGGTCACGTCGATGACGGTGATCGCACCGGCACCGGGCGGGCCTCGGCGTCGGAGGCATCAGGAGATTCCGCTGCATCTGCAACCGACGAGTCGAGCGAGCCGGCGAGCCGTGCCGATCGGTCGTCCCGACGCTCCTCAGGTGCGGAGCCGGGTGGCGACGACGCCACGAAGGCCCCGGCTCCTTCCGGGGCCAACGGCTCGGGAGTGGTGTCCGGAGCTGCTCGTTTTGTCCACGACGACGCCTTGAGTGCCCAAGGGCCGGCGGAGCGGACGGAGCGCCCGGATCGCAACAACCACGATCGCTCCAACAGCAACAACAATCAGCAGAACCGTCACCAGCGCCAGCAGGGCCAGGGCAACCAGGGCCAGGGCAACCAGGGCAACCAGGGCCAGGGCAACCAGGGCAACCAGGCCGGCGGGCAGGGGCAGGGCAACCAAGCCGGCGGACAGGGGCAGAACGGCCAGATCGAGGCGGGCAACCGCCGCAACAGCCGGAGGCGCCGCGGCCGCGACCGCCTCGACCGTGAGCTGCAGGGCACTCCCCAGGCCGATGCACCCTTCTCCGGGGAGCTCGTGGGTGTGAAGGGGCTGCTGGACCTGCGCGAAGAGGGCTATGGATTCCTCCGTACGAGCGGGTACCTCCCGAGCGCCAAGGACGTCTACGTCTCGGTGAGCCAGGCGAAGCGCTTCTCGCTCCGTCGAGGCGACGCTGTGGAGGGCGGCTGCCGCCCCGCCGGCCCGAGCGAGAAGTACCCCGCACTGCTGCGGATCGACTCGATCAACGGCATGACCCCGGACGAGGCGCGGGAGCGGCCTCGGTTCGAGGATCTGACGCCGTTGTTCCCCGACGACCGGCTGCGGCTCGAGAACCGCGAGGACCCGACGAACGTCACCGCCCGGATCATCGACCTGATCTCTCCGATCGGCAAGGGTCAGCGAGGCATGATCGTCTCGCCGTCGAAGGCCGGCAAGACGACGATCATGAAGCAGATCGCCCATTCGGTGGAGCTGAACAACCCCGGCGTGCACCTCATGGTCCTGCTCGTGGACGAGCGACCCGAGGAGGTCACCGACATGCGCCGCTCCGTGAAGGGCGAGGTCATCGCATCGACCTTCGATCGCCCGGCCGACGAGCACACCGCTCTCTCCGAGCTCACGATGGAGCGGGCGAAGCGGCTCGTCGAGATGGGCCGGGACGTCGTCATCATCCTGGACGGCATCACGCGCCTTGCCCGCGCCTATAACCTCGCCCAGCCGGCGACGGGCCGCATCATGTCCGGTGGCGTGGACTCCGGCGCCCTCTACCCGCCGAAGAAGTTCTTCGGTGCCGCCCGCAACGTCGAAGAAGGCGGGTCCTTGACGATCCTCGCGACAGCCCTCATCGAGACGGGCTCGAAGATGGACGAGGTCATCTTCGAAGAGTTCAAGGGCACGGGCAACATGGAGCTCCGCCTCGACCGCAAGCTCGCCGAGCGCCGGATCTACCCGGCCATCGACGTGAACGCCAGCTCCACTCGTCACGAGGAGCTCCTCTTCGACCGCTCGCAGCTGCAGCAGGTCTGGAAGCTCCGCCGGGTGCTCAACGCGCTGGGCGCCGAGGGAAGTGCCGCCGCCGGCCTCGAACTGCTCGTCGACAAGATCAAGACGACGCGTTCGAACGACGAGTTCCTCGCCGAGATCGCGAAGGCACCGACGCCCTCCAACTGATCGACCTGATCGCCGCCACCAACCGGGCCGCCCGGCGCAGGCCGGCGACGGCAGCCTCGGGAATGCCGTCGTGCCGCCACGTGTTCATGTAGTCGTCGAGCCGGCTCAGCGGCCGTGCCGGCAGCGCCGAGCGCTGCGGTGTCGCCCTTCGGCGGCACGACCTACACTGGAGATCGCCATGAAGACCGACATTCACCCGCACTACGACGTCGCCACGGTCCACTGCTCGTGCGGCAACGCCTTCGAGACCCGTTCGACGTCGTCGGACTTGCACGTCGAGCTGTGCAACGAGTGCCACCCGTTCTACACGGGCAAGCAGAAGTTGGTGGACACCGGTGGCCGCGTCGAGCGCTTCGAGCGTCGTTACGGCCGCCGCAAGGGCAAGAAAGCCTGAGCTCCCGGGCTCATCTGTACTGCCCGCACGTCGGTAGCCTGCTGACGTGCTCGAACGCCTCCCGCAATTCGAGGCAGAGTACGACGACGTACTGAGGCGCCTCTCCGATCCCGATCTGGGGCGTGACCAGCGCGCCCTGCGGGATCTCTCACGACGCCGCAAGGAGCTCGAGACCGTCGTCGAGATCATGCGGGCGCTTCGCGGTGCCACGAGCGACGTCGACACCGCCCGCCAGATGCACGCCGAGTCGTCCGGGGACGAGCGCGATCTCGCCACCGAGGCGCTCGACATCGCCCTGGAGGAGGTAGCGGAACTGCAGGACCGCCTGCGCGCGCTCCTTTTGCCGAAGGATCCGAACGACGGGCGCAACGTCATCGTCGAGATCCGAGGCGCCGAGGGAGGCGAGGAAGCGAACCTGTTCGCGAAGGATCTCTACGACATGTACCTCCGCTACGCGGATCGGCATGGCTGGCGCATCGAGGTCCTCGACAGCCGCTCGTCCGATCTCGGGGGCATCGACTCGGTGACCTTCGTCGTGAAGGGCGAGGACGCCTGGCAGAAGATGAAGCACGAAGCCGGGACGCACCGGGTGCAGCGCGTGCCCGTGACCGAGTCGCAGGGTCGTGTGCACACCTCGGCGGCGGCCGTGAACGTGCTGCCCGAGGCGGACGAGGTCGAGATCGAGATCGACCCGAACGACCTTCGGGTCGACGTGTACCGGTCGACCGGGCCGGGCGGTCAGTCGGTGAACACGACCGACTCCGCTGTTCGCATCACGCACCTGCCGACCGGCGTGACGGTCGCCATGCAGGACGAGAAGAGCCAGATCCAGAACCGCGCCCGTGCGATGCAGGTGCTGCGGGCGCGCTTGTACGAACAGGAGCGCGCCCGCCAGGAGGCGGCGCAGGCAAAGGAGCGCCGGGCACAGGTCGGCTCCGGTGGCCGCTCGGACAAGATCCGCACGTACAACTACAAGGACAACCGGGTGACCGACCACCGGATCGGCCTCACGCTGCACAAGCTCGACCGGGTGCTGCTCGGCGATCTCGACGAGCTCGTCGACGCCCTCGTCAACGACGAGCGATCGAGACAGCTCGTCGGCGAGTGATCCCGATGACCGGAGCCGGCGAGACGAGCGACGCCGATGTGAAGTCACAACGGAGCTGGCGTGAGGTCGTCGGTGACGCCTCCCGAGTGCTCAGCGATCGCCACGAAGCGCGCTGGATCGTCCAGCACGCATCCGGTCTGGCGCCGGCAGAGCTCGCGAGGCACCTGGACGATCCAGCTCCGGAGCACGTAGGGCACCTGGTGGGGGTCCTCGTGGACCGCCGCCGGTCCGGGGAGCCGTTGCAATGGGTGCTCGGGGAGTGGGGGTTCCGGGAGCTCGCGGTGGCCGTGGACGGCCGAGCACTCGTCCCGCGCCCCGAAACCGAGCTCGTCGTCGAACATGCCCTCCGCCAGCTCGCCGCCGGTGAGCCGCCGTACGAGGTCGTCGATCTGGGAACGGGCTCGGGCGTCATCGCGCTCTCCATCGCCTCGGAGTTCCCCGAGGCGCGGGTGACCGCGACGGATCGGTCCAGCCGCGCCCTCAGCCTGGCACGCGAGAACCTGGCTCGGCAGCCGCCTGAGGTACGCGGGCGCGTGCGTTTCGAAGCGGGCGACTGGTTCGAGGCGCTGCCGTCCCGCCTGGCCGGCACCGTCTCCCTCGTCGTCTCGAACCCGCCGTACCTGGCCGCCGCCGAGTGGCCGGCGCTCGACGCCGTCGTGCGCGACTACGACCCCTACGAGGCGCTTGTGGCCGGTGCCACCGGGTTCGAGGCCGTCTCGCTCCTCATCACCGAGTCGCCTCGCTGGCTGCGGCGGGGTGGGGCCCTCGTGATAGAGATCGCCCCGACCCAGCGTGAACCCGCCCTCGGCGCCGTTGCCGCCTGCGTCGACTACGCGGGGGCAGAGGTGCTGGACGACCTGGCGGACCGGCCGCGGGTCCTCGTGGCGTGGCGGGTGTGAGCAGCGTGATCGTGAGCGACTCCGAGGCGGCGGCGGCGCTTGCGGCCGGCGAGGTCGTCGCCATCCCGACCGACACCGTGTACGGGCTCGCCGTCGACCCGAGGTGTCCCGGCGCAACGGAGCTGCTTTTCGAGGCAAAGGGTCGGCCGGATTCCGTTGCCCTCCCGGTGCTCGTGGGCGATCCGCCCGTAGCCTTCGAGCTCGGCATCTTCGGCGGCGCGGTCGCCAGGCTCGTCGCGCAGTTCTGGCCCGGCCCCCTCACCGTCGTCGTCCCGCGCGGCTCGGCGGCGCGTGCCTTCGAGCTCGGCGGTGATCCCAGCGCCATCGGCCTGCGCTGCCCGGCTCACAGTCGTGCGGCCGGCCTCCTGCGACATGTCGGGCCCCTCGCCGTCTCCTCCGCCAATCGCCATGGCAAGACGCCTTGTCATTCCGCAGAAGAGGTGCTGGCGGCCTTCGGTGGCTCCGTGCGCGTGATCGACGGCGGCGTCTGTGACGGCCGGCCGTCGACCGTCGTGACCGTGGGGCCGAATGGGCTCGAATGCCTCCGGCAGGGCGACCTCGCAATGTCTGTTCTCGAGCAGGCGCTCGCGTCAGCCGCCCACGATCCCTAGGTCGGCGGTCCCTCTCGGGCAACGGATCAACCGTTGCGCCTCACACCGATCGGAAGCCCCGGACGGCGACGAACACGGCAACCGCCGCCAGATCAACATCGTGAGCACGTCGTGCCACGCGTACAATAGCCCAAAGAAACGGCAGGGCCCTAGACTCGCCATATGACCGTCGACACCTCGCCGCTGGCCCGCGATCCCGAGGTGCATGCGCTCCTCGTCGATGAGCTCGAGCGCCAGCGGACCACCCTGCAGCTGATCGCCTCGGAGAACTTCACGTCGTTGGCGGTGATGATGGCTTCGGCCTCCGTTCTCACGAACAAGTACTCGGAGGGCTACCCGGGCAAGCGTTACTACGGCGGGAACTTCGTGGCCGACGAGGTCGAGGTCCTCGCCCGCGATCGGGCGACGGCGTTGTTCGGTGCGGACCACGCCAACGTGCAGCCGCACGCGGGTGCTTCGGCCAACCTCGCCGCCTACCTCGCCCTCGTGAATCCCGGCGACACGATCCTCGCCATGCGCCTCGACCAGGGCGGTCATCTCACCCATGGCTCGCCGGTGTCGATCACGGGCAAGCTCTACCGCTTCGTCGCCTACGGCGTCACGCCGGCCCAGCCGGACGGTTCCGGCGAGCGCATCGACCTCGACCAGGTCCGCGACCTCGCGCGCCGGGAACGGCCGAAGCTCATCGTCGCCGGCACGACTGCCTACGCCCGCACGATCAACCCGACTCCGTTCCGGGAGATCGCCGACGAGGTCGGGGCGAAGTTCATGTTCGACATGGCGCACCCGGCCGGGCTGGTGGCGGCGGGTGTGCATCCGAGCCCCGTGGGTGTCGCCGACGTCGTGACGTTCACGACCCACAAGACGCTGCGCGGTCCCCGGGGGGGCGCCATCCTGTGCGGAGCCGATCTCGCCCGCGCCATCGACTCAGCCGTGTTCCCCGGCCTTCAGGGAGGTCCCCTCGACCACGTGATCGCCGCCAAGGCGGTGGCCTTCGCCGAAGCGTCACAGGAGTCCTTCAAGACCTATGCCGCTCAGGTCCTGGCGAACGCCGCCGCTCTCGCGAGGGCGCTGCAGTCGGAGGGTTTCCGCCTCGTCGCCGGCGGCACCGACAACCACCTCGTGCTCGTCGACCTGCGTGACTTCGACACCGAGCTCACCGGCAAGATCGCCCAGGAGGCACTCGACCGGGCCGGCATCACCTGCAACCGCAACCAGATCCCCGACGACCCGAGGCCGCCGTTCGTGACGAGCGGCCTCCGTCTCGGAGCGGCCGCCGAGACCACCGCCGGTATGAGGGAGCCGGAGATGGCGGTCGTCGCCGGCCTGCTCGCCCGGGCGCTGCGGGGGCGTGAGGACTCCTCCGAGCTGCAGGCCGTGCGCGAGGAAGTGCGGTCACTTCGGAAGGTGTTCGACCCGTATCCCGAAGGGGTGGGGGGTCTCCTCTGACGCAGATCCAGGGCTGCCTCGTCGTCTTCGGGGCGGCGGCCGTCGCCACCTACGTGCTGACCTTCCTCGTCCGGGTGATCGCCGTCCGGTGCAAGGTCATCGTCCTGCCCGACTCCCAGCGTGTGCACACGGTGCCAACGCCCACAGCCGGCGGTTCGGCCATGTTCCTGGCGTTCGCCGTCGCCCTCGGAGTCGCCCGCCTGTTGCCCGGCCCCGGGTTCCATCTCGTGTTCCTCGACCCGAACGAGGCCGTCGGTGTACTGGCGGCGGCCGGCGCGATGTTCGTCGTGGGCCTCGTCGACGACATCCGTGAGGTGTCCGCCCCGGCCAAGGTCGCCGGTCAGGTGCTGGCGGCGATGATCCTCTACTTCGCCGGCGTGACGATGCTGCACTTCAAGGTGCCGTTCGCCGGCTACCTCATCCTCTCGCCGTCGATCCTGCCGCTCGTGACCGCATTGTGGGTCATCGGCATCGCCAACGCCGTCAATTTGATGGACGGGCTCGACGGCTTGGCCGCCGGCGTCGTCGCCATCGCATCGGGCGCCTTGTGCGTCTACGGCCTCCGCCTCGAGACCACCGGACTGCTGCCGAACGGCAACATCGGACCGCTCATCGCGGCGGCGACGTGTGGCTTGTGCCTCGGCTTCCTGCCGCACAACTTCCACCGAGCGAAGATCTTCATGGGCGACACCGGCGCCATGGTCCTCGGGCTCCTCATGGCGGCGAGCACGATGGTCATCGGAGGCGGCGCAGAGCCGGCGTGGGGCCAGACGTACTTCTTCTTCGTCCCGTTGTTCGTTCCCTTCGTCATCCTCGGTGTCCCGATCGTCGACACCGTGTTCGCCATCATCCGCCGCACCGTCCGGCGCACCGGCGTGGCCGTGCGCGACTTGGAGCACCTGCATCATCGACTCATGCGACTCGGCCACGGGCACCGCCGCACCGTGGTCGTGTTGTGGACGTGGACCTTCCTGCTGTCGGCCCTCGTGCTCTACCCGACCTTCTACCCCTCGTGGGGCGGCGCCATCCCGATCGGTCTCGCCGTCATGGCCGCAGCGCTGTACACGCTCTTCCAGCCGGGCCTGCGCAAGGATCCGGTGCTCGAGGCTGCGATGAAGTCCGCTGCGCCCGACGAGCTGGGATCCGAGCGCGACGACAGCAGGCTGGAGCGACGTGGTGCCGGCCGGCCGGCCGAGGTGGGGGCAGGTGCCGCCCGCTCGGATTCCGTGACGGTCGGGGCCGAGCAGCTACCGGCCGACCAGCTCCGCGATGCGGCACTGGGGGGGCATCGGGGCCAGCACCGGCGCCGTTTTGCTCGCCACCACCCTCCGACGCGAGGATAGGGGCGCGAAAGTGAGCAGTAAGCCCACACCGAGCGTGGCCAACCTGCTCGGACTGGGTCTCACGACGGCATTGTGCGTCGTCGCCGGCGTCGGCGGTGGCCACTGGCTCGACGAGACGCTCAAGACAGGGCTCGTGTTCACCTTCGTCGGGCTCGTGCTCGGGGTCGCCGTCGCAGTGGCGGTCGTGTATTTCGGGATTCGGCAGTTTCTGTAGAACTTTCAAGCCAGCAGCGCCGCCGGCTGAGCCGGGTCCACGCGCTGTCAGGGAGTGACACGAGGGCATGAATCGACTGGTAGAGGTCCTAGGGCAGTTCTCGCTGCCTGAGCTCAGCCGACTACTGAAGCGGACGATCTTTGCCGCCATTGGAGTGGGCGCCGTCGCGCTCGTCGTCGCCGGCGTGCTCGGCTACGTCGTGTTCGGGCTCGGCGTGTGCCTCGGCCTCGGGCTCGGCATCCTGAACATCCGGCTCATCATCCAGCAGACCGGCAGGGTGACCGCCTCGGAGACGCCGAACCGGGTACGGGCGCTCGCCTCGCTCACGGTGTTCCGCATCGGGCTCATGACGGCGGCCATCATCGTGCTCGCCCTCGTCGCTCAGCAGCTCGGCTTCGGCACGCTCGGCGGCGTGGCCGTCTTCTACTTCGTGTTCCTGGCCAACTTGATCGTGCCGTTGTTGAAGAAGGGTTTCGTGGCGTGAACCTGACGCCTTCGATCCTCGCCATCGACGTCAACGTCGGCACGCACCCGACCTTCAAGATCGCCGGGCTGAGCGTCAACCTCGACGATCTCGTCTCGGTCTGCGTCGCCGGTCTCGTCATCGTCGTCCTCGGGCTGCTGCTGAGGCGCAAGATCACTGCCGGCGTGCCCGGCAAGTTCCAGCTGGCCTTCGAGACGATCGTCGGGGCAGTCGAGGACCAGGTCCGGTCGAGCATGGGCGACGCCGGGATGTTCATCGTGCCGCTCGCGGTGGCGATCTTCTTGTTCATCCTCCTCAGCAACTGGATCGAGTTGATCCCGACGACCTGGCCGGGACACGACCAGCTGCTGCCGGCACCGACCGGCGACATCAACGAGACGCTCGCCCTCGCAATCCTCGTCATCGTGCTCGTGCACGTCACATGGATCCAGAAGAACGGGATCAAGCGGTACATCGGCCACTACTTCAAGCCGTACCCGGCCCTCTTCCCTCTCGTCGTGATCGAGGAGATCACGAAGCCGGTCTCCCTCGGCCTCCGGTTGTTCGGCAACATCCTCGCCGGCGGCATCATGCTCGAGCTCATCGCCGGCCTTCCCATCTCGCCGAAGGACCTCTACGGACTCCCCATCCCCATCCTCGACATCGTCTGGAAGCTGTTCGACGTCATCTTCATCGGCTTCGTGCAAGCCTTCATCTTCTCGTTGCTGACCCTGCTCTACTTCTCCGCAGCCGTCACGGGCGACCACTGATGAGTGGATGCTGTTTCCGTGCCACGATGCGGGCCCTCATGACAGATCTGTTGAATCCCCAAGAAACAGGAGAGAAGCCACATGGCAGCTGTTGAGACCACAGCACAAGCGCTCAGCCACGCGGGAGCCTTCATCGGGGGCGGCCTCGCGCTCGGTGGGGGAGCAATCGGCGCTGCCGTAGGTGACGGCCTGGCGGGTAGCCAGCTGATCGCCGGCATCGCCCGGCAGCCCGAAGCCCAGGGTCGCCTGACCGTTCAGTTCTTCATCGTCGTCGCCTTGTGTGAAGCCATGTACTTCATCAACTTCGCCTTCGCGATCCTCTTCGTCTTCTCGCTCTGGAAGTCCGCGTAGGTTCGCCGATGTTGGCTGTCAGCAACACGACCAGCAGCAACTTCATCATCCCGAACTTCACGTTCGTCCTCCAGCTCGTCGCGTTCCTGCTCGTGCTCGGCTTCCTCGCCAAGTACGTGCTGCCACCGCTGCGCAAGGCGATGAACCAGCGGGCCGACCACATCCGCAACTCGATCGAGGCCGCCGAGGAGGCGAAGCGGGAGGCCGACGACTTGGCGGCGAAGCGGCGTGAGTTGCTCGAAGGCGCCCGGCAGGAGGCGCGGGCGATCGTGGACCAGGCCAACGAGATCGCCGAGCAGTTGAGAGAAGAGGGCCGCCAGCGCGGTCTCGAGGAGCACGGTCGCCTGGTCGCCAGTGCCCAGGTCGAGATCGACCTGGAGCGCGACCGCGCCCGGTCCGAGGTCATGAGCCAGCTCGGCTCGCTCGTGCTCGAAGCCGCCGAACGCGTGATCGGCGCCGGGCTCGATGACGAGCGCCACCGGGCACTCGTGGAAGAGGCGATCTCAGCCGCCCAAGCGAGCCCCGGCCAAGGTGCCGCGGGAGACAGCCTCTGATGCTCGAGCTCGTGCGGGGCTACGCGATGGCGACGTGCGACGCGGCCGAACGCGACGGGCGGATCGACATCGTCGCGTCCGACCTCGCCGAGATGTCGCGCCTGCTCGTCCGCTCCGAGGTGCTCCGCGAGGTCGTCACGGACGGCTCCATCGCCGCCCAGACCCGCCGGGCCGTGTTGGAGGATCTGCTGGAATCGAAGGTCTCGCCCGAGGCGCTCGCGCCATTCGTCTTCGCCGTGCTGAGCGAGCGAGCTGCCGAACTGCCGAAGACACTCGAACGTCTCGTGGAGATCGCCGAAGTCGAAAGCGCCCGCGTGGCCGTGGGCGAGGCACACGGTGCCGAGACATCGATCGGCCGGACCGGCGCCTACGAACGGATCCGTGGCTACGGAGACCGGATCTTCGAGCAGCAGCCAACGAGCGACGACGTCGACGAGATCGAGGACGAGCTGTTCCGCCTCGCCCGCATCGCCGAGCAGAATGTCGAGCTGCGTCAAGCGCTGGCGGACTCCGCTTCGCCGATCGAGCGACGCCTCGCCGTCCTAGCCGACCTGCTCGAGAACCGCGTGACGCAGGCGACCGCCATGTTGGCCGGCTATGTGTTGCGCGCCGGGCGGTCCCGGGACTTCGTCGGCGCCCTCGACTACCTCGTCGAGATCGCCGCCGCCGAGCGGGGACGCCGCGTGGCGGACATCCGTGCCGCCGTCGAGCTCGACGAGAGCGAACGTGAGCGGCTGGCCCTGGCCCTCTCGCGGATCATGCGCCGGCAAGTGGAGCTGCGCGTG
>JBEKMC010000041.1:0-26696 GCA_050008715.1 Acidimicrobiales bacterium
CCTCCCGGGGGTCACCGTAGCCGTTTCGCAATGTGCAGCGCGGGTCCTTTGGCGACTCAGGTGCCGGCCGGGTGCCACACCGTCTTGATCTCGACGAATGCCCGCATGCGGCGCATCGTGGCCTCCGCCGCCCAGTCCTCCTCGAGGACCAACACCCGCTTGAGGTTGTCTGCAGCCATCCGCTCGAGGTCGCCGCGCCCGGCCTGGTCGGCGCCGGAGAGGTCGATGGCGTTCACATCCATGTGGGCGGCGAGCACGGGCGCGAGCTCCGTCGTGCGGCCGGTGAGGACGTTGAGGACCCCGGCAGGCACATCCGAGGTGGCCACGACCTCGGCGAGTGTCACGGCCGGGAGTGGCCGGTCCTCGCTCGCCACGACGACTGCTGTGTTGCCCGTGACGACGACGGGAGCGACGACGCTGACGAAGCCCAGGAGGCTCGATGCCTGAGGCGCCAGCACGGCCACGACGCCAGTCGGCTCCGGGAGGCTGAAGTTGAAATACGGGCCGGCGACCGGGTTAGCGGCTCCGGCAACCTGGGCGTACTTGTCCGCCCAGCCCGCATACCAGACCCAGCGATCGACGGCCGAGGCGACGACTCGACGCGCCCGCGCGGCCGAGAGACCCTCGGCGGCGGCGACCTCGGCGGCGAGCTGCGGTCCGCGTCCTTCCATCATCTCGGCGATGCGGTACATCACTTGACCGCGGTTGAAGGCGTCTGCGCCCGCCCAGCCCGCAACGGCGCCGCGAGCCGCCACGACGGCGTCGCGAGCGTCCTTGCGGGAGGCCTGGGCGGCGTTGGCGAGGAAGCTCCCGTCGGATGCAGTGACCTCGTAGGAGCGTCCGGACTCCGATCGCGGGAAGGCGCCGCCGATGAAGAGCTTGTAGGTCTTCCGCACTTCAAGGCGGTCGAGGGCGCTTTCAGGCATCGACGTACGCCGCCAGGCCCTGTCGTCCGCCCTCGCGCCCGAATCCGGACTCCTTGTAGCCGCCGAACGGGCTGGCGGGGTCGAAGCGGTTGAACGTGTTGGCCCATACGACGCCCGCCCGCAACCGCTCGGCCATCCAGAGGATGCGGCTCCCCTTCTCGGTCCAGATCCCCGCCGAGAGACCGTAGGGCGTGTTGTTGGCCTTGGCGACGGCCTCTTCCGGCGTGCGGAACGACAGCACGGCGAGGACGGGCCCGAAGATCTCCTCGCGTGCGATCCGGTGGGACTGGCTCACTCCGGTGAAGATCGTCGGAGGGAACCAGTAACCGCGCTCCGGCAGCGCGCACACTGGCGACCAACGCTCGGCCCCTTCTGCGTCGCCGGTGTCCGAGAGAGAACGGATCCGCTCGAGCTGGGCGGCGGAGTTGATGGCCCCGATGTCAGTGTTCTTGTCGAGCGGGTCACCGAGGCGCAAGGTTGCAAGCCGGCGCTTCAACCGTTCGATCACGAGGTCGAGCACTGACTCCTGCACGAGCAGGCGGGAGCCTGCACAGCACACCTCGCCTTGGTTGAAGAAGATGCCGTTCACGACTCCCTCCACCGCCTGGTCGACAGGGGCGTCGTCGAACACGATGTTCGCAGCCTTGCCGCCGAGCTCGAGGGTGAGGCGGCGCCCGGTGCCGGCGAGCTCGCGCAAGATGGCCTTGCCGACTTCGGTCGAGCCGGTGAAGGCGACCTTGTCGAGACCCGGGTGTGCGGCCACGGCCGCACCGGTGTCGCCGGCACCCGTCACGATGTTGACGACGCCGGGGGGCAGGTCGGCTTGCTGGCACACCTCGGCGAGCAGCAGCGCCGTGAGCGGCGTCGTCTCTGCCGGCTTCAGGACGCAGGTGTTCCCGGTGGCGAGGGCAGGGGCGAGCTTCCAGGCCGCCATGAGCAGCGGGAAGTTCCACGGGATGATCTGCCCTGCCACGCCGAGCGGTCTCGGTGACGGTCCGAGGCCGGCGTACTCGAGCTTGTCGGCCCAGCCGGCGTGATGGAAGAAATGCGCCGCCGCCAAAGGTACGTCGACGTCACGCGACTCGCGGATCGGCTTTCCGTTGTCGAGCGATTCGAGGACGGCGAACTCGCGGCCGCGTTCCTGGATGATGCGAGCAATCCGGTAGAGGTACTTCGCCCGCTCCCGGCCTTTCATCCTGCCCCAAGGGCCCTCGAAGGCGGCGCGGGCGGCCCGCACCGCCAGGTCCACGTCGTCGGCGCCGGCGCTGCTCACCTCGGCGAGGGTCTCCTCCGTGGCGGGGTTGAGGGTCGCGAACGAGCCTCCGCCGGTGCTGTCGACGAACTCGCCGTTGATGAAGAGCCCGTACGACGAGGCGATGTGGACGACCGCAGTCGACTCGGGCGCCGGGGCGTACTCGAAGACCGCCACTAATCCACCGTGTAGTAGTCGGGACCGGCATAGACACCGGTCAACTGTTTGCTGCGCTGCATCAGCAGGTCGTTCAGCAACGACGAGGCACCGATGCGGAAGAGCCCAGGGTGCAGCCATTCCTCGCCGGCCGTCTCGCGCACGAGCACGAGGTACCGGATGGCATCTTTCGAGGTGCGGATGCCGCCGGCCACTTTGACCCCGACCCGGCGCCCGGTGGCGGTGGCGAAGTCGCGTACGGCGGCAAGCATCACGAGGGCGACCGTAGGGGTCGATGCGGGGCTGACCTTGCCGGTCGAGGTCTTCACGAAGTCCGCCCCGGCCAGCATGGCGAGCCACGATGCGCGTGACACGTTGTCGAGCGTGGCGAGCTCGCCGGTCTCGAGGATGACCTTCAGGTGAGCACCGCCACAGGCGTCCCGAACAGCGCGGATCTCCTCGTAGACCTGGCCGTAACGGCCGGAGAGGAATGCACCCCGGTCGATGACCATGTCGATCTCGTCCGCGCCGGCGGCGACGGCATCGGCGACGTCTGCCAGCTTGACACCGATCGACGCCCGGCCCGACGGAAAGGCAGTGGCCACCGCAGCGACGGCGACACCGCTGCCGCGCAGCGCCTCGTGAGCGATCGCGACGAGGTCGGGGTACAGGCATACCGCTGCCACGCTCGGAACCGAGTCGTCAGTCGGGTCGGGCCGGCGCGCCTTCGCGCAGAGTGTGCGCACCTTTTCCGGCGTGTCGGCGCCCTCGAGCGTCGTGAGGTCGATCATCTTGATGGCGGCGTCGAGCGCCCACAGCTTGGCGTCCCGCTTGATCGATCGAGTGGCCAGCATCCCCGCGCGGGCTTGGGTACCGACTTGGTCGACTCCGGGCAGGCCCTGCAGCACCTGGCGGAGGGCCACGTCGGACATCGCCAGCTCCCCTACGAACGGCCGGGCAAGTGCCGCCGTGGCCGCAGCTGACTCCAGATCCATTCCTCGGACGGTAGTACCGGAAGTCTGCCGGGGCCGCTCAGGACGTTGCCTGTGCACGTGCACGGGCGGCGAAGGCCGGCTTGATGACGTCGTTGATGAGATGCAGCCGTTCGTCGAAATGGGCAAAGGCGCTCTTCATGGCATTGAGCGTCAGCCACTCGATGTCCCGCCAGCCGTAGCCGAACGTCTCGGCCACCGCGAGCAGCTCGGACGACAAACTGACACCGCTCATGAGGCGGTTGTCGGTGTTGACCGTCACCCGGAATTGGAGCTGTCGGAGCAGGCCGATCGGATGCTCGACGATGGAAGGCGCCGCCCCGGTCTGGACGTTCGACGTCGGGCACATCTCGAGAGGGATGCGCCGGTCCCGCACGTAGGCGGCAAGCCGGCCGAGCGTTGCTGAGCCATCGGCGGCGAGCTCGATGTCGTCCACGATGCGCACGCCGTGCCCGAGGCGGTCGGCGCCGCAGCGCTGTAGCGCCTCCCAGATGGACGGCAGACCGAAGGCTTCTCCGGCGTGGATCGTGATGTGAAAATTCTGCCGCTGCACGTATTGGAACGCCTCGAGATGGTCCGTCGGGGGGCTGCCGGCTTCCGCCCCGGCGATGTCGAAACCGACGACACCGGCGTCGCGGTGGCGCACGGCCAGCTCGGCGATCTCGAGGGAGCGGGCGGCCGTTCGCATCGCCGTCAGGAGCGCACGCACGTCGGTCCCGGCCGACTTGCTCCCCTGGCGGAATCCCTCGAGCACCGCTGCGACCACTTCGTCGGGCGAGAGGCCTCTCGCCACATGCAGCTCGGGAGCGAAACGCACCTCCGCGTAGACGATCCCGTCTGCGGCGAGATCCTCGGCGCACTCAGCGGCGACGCGCCGCAAGGCATCCGGCGTCTGCATGACCGCGACCGTGTGCTCGAAGGTCTCGAGGTAACGGACGAGGTCGCCGCGCTCGGCCCCGCTCCGGAACCATCGCGTGAGGTCGTCGACGTCGGTCGTCGGGAGCCCGCCGTAGCCGACCTCCCGCGCCAGCTCGACGATCGTGGCCGGCCGAAGCCCACCGTCGAGGTGGTCGTGCAGGAGAACCTTCGGGATCGCCCGGATCTGCTCGAGCGTCATGGTCATGATGGGGCGGCTTTCTGAGGGTTGATCTCACGGCGGCGATCGACGTCGTCCTGGCGGATGAGCTCGATGACGCGATCGGCCGCCCCCTCGATGTCCGGACCGATCGCAATGGCATCCGCGAGGGCGTCGCGGGCACGGTCGAAGCGTGCGGGCTCGTCACAATGGAGCTCGAGCAACGGGGCGCCCGCCTCCACCGCATCGCCCGGCTTGGCGAGGCAGACGACGCCGGCGGTGGCACTGACCGTGTCCTGTTTGGCGGCTCGGCCGGCGCCGAGCCGCCAGGCGGCCACCCCGATGGCGCGAGCATCGAGGCGCTGAAGGCGCCCCGTGGCGGGCGAGGTCACGATCTCGACGTGGGCCGCCCGTGGAAGTGGCGCGTCGGGATCGCCGTGCTGGGCCCGCACCATCGCCCGGAAGCGCTCCAGGGCTCGCCCGTCGGCGAGGGCGGCTTCCGGTTCGGCGTCGACCCCGGCGAGGGCAAGCATCTCGCGGGCGAGGGCCAGCGTGACTTCCACGAGGTCGTCCGGGCCGCCGCCGTTGAGGACTTCGAGGCACTCGGACACTTCGAGGGCATTGCCGACGTTGCGCCCGAGTGGTTCGTCCATGCGCGTGAGCACGGCCGACGTACGCACGCCGAATTCGCCGCCGAGCATCACCATCGTCTCGGCGAGGCGGCGTGCGTCGTCGAGCTGCTGCATGAACGCACCGCTTCCGACCTTCACGTCGAGCACGAGGGCGGAGGTTCCCTCGGCGATCTTCTTCGACATGATGGAGCTGGCGATGAGCGGGATCGACTCCACGGTGCCGGTCACGTCACGAAGGGCATACAGGCGCCGATCCGCAGGGGCAAGGCCCGGGCCGGCGGCTGCGATGACGCAACCGACGTCGGCAAGGACCGAGATCATCTCCGCCGGGCTCAGGTCCGACCGAAAGCCGGCGATCGAGTCGAGCTTGTCGAGGGTGCCGCCCGTATGGCCGAGGCCGCGTCCCGACAGCTGCGGCACGGCCGCGCCGCAGCTCGCGACGAGCGGGGCGAGCACGAGCGAGACCTTGTCACCGACGCCACCGGTGGAGTGCTTGTCGACCGTGGGCCAGGGGACGGCCTGCAGGTCGAGCCGCTCGCCGGAATCGATCATGGCCCCCATGAGGGCGCGCAGTTCAGCGGCGTCGAGCCCGCGGAAGTAGATCGCCATCAACAGTGCGGACATCTGCTCGTCCGGTACCCGGTCGGCGGCGTAGGCGTCGATGAGCCACGCGATCGACGACTCGTCGAGGCGGGCGCCGTCCCGTTTCGTGCGGATGAGGTCCACGACGTCAGGTTGCGGCGTCACGTCGCTCCTCGAGCTCGGAGTCGGTGAACGCCGACGGCAGCAGCTCACCGAGGGTGGTCGAGCCCGTTCCGGTGTCGACGAGGAGCCCGGGCCCGCCGGCCTCCATCAGGAGCTGCCGGCATCGGCCGCACGGCAGCAGCGGCTCACCGTCGCCGGCCACGATGCTCACGCCCTCGAGGCGTCCGCCGCCGGTGGCGTGCAACGCGCTGACGAGACCGCACTCGGCGCACAGCGTGAGGCCGTAGGAGGCGCTCTCGACGTTGCAGCCCATGACGAGGCGGCCGTCAGTCGTCCTTCCGGCCGCTCCGACCGAGAGGCGTGAGTACGGGGCATGCGCCCGCGCCGCCACCGCTGTGGCGGCGGCTCGCAGCTCGGCCCAATCGATCGCCACGTTCCGTCACCTCCTTGTGCCGGATCGGGGGCCCGGTAGCCCACCTGCCGAAGCGGTCGCAGGCTAGCCGGTCCGACATCTTCGGTCCGATGGATCGTGCAGGCGCCCCGACCCTGGCGCCCCGCTCCTGGCGCCCGGCCTACTGGTGCCCGGCCTACTGCTGCCCGGCTTACTGCTGCCCGGCTTACTGCTGATAGCCCTCCACCGTCTCCGGCGGCCGAAGGTTGGCGTTGTCGGGGTTCTCGCCCATCGCCCGACGCGCCCTGCGTTGGCGCAGCAAATCCCACAGCTGGTCGAGCCGGACCTCGAGGTCTTTCAAGCGTTCGCGATCGGCGTCGGTCAGCCCGCGGCCGCCCCGGTGGTCGCTGCGAAGCGCGTGCTCTTCCTCGACGAGATCGTCGATCCGCTTCACGATGTCGTGGTCGTCCAACTCATCACCTCCGGCTCGGCGCATGCCCGCGCCACTGCATCGTAGGGGCGCTCGTGCCCGGCGACGCTCTGCAGGAACGGGTTCCCGCCGCATCGAGCTCGCAGAGTTCGTAGGCTCGCGGTACGCCCGAGAAGGAGCACACGCGCCATGGCCGACAAATCCCCGAAGAAGACCAGCCAGAAGAAGGTAGGAAAGTCGCTGAAGGAGAAGCGGGCCGCCAAGAAGCAGAAGCACGACCCCTCGCTGGGGGCCAGCCAGATGGATGCCCTGCGCGTCAACAAGAGTCGCTGAGGCTCAGCGGCCGCACTGCGTGGCAGCGTTGGTGACGGAGTGAAGCTGACGGGCCGGCAGGTGGGTGATGCCGCCACCGTTGCGGAGTCGTGCATCCGCTACCGCGCCGCTATGGGCGCCGTCCCGGCGGTGTCCTACGCGATCAGCCACGATGGCCGGACGGTGCTGAGTGGCGCCCGCGGTGCGAGTGACCTCGCCGCAGGCACGCCGGCGAACGAGCACACGGGTTATCGCGTCGCCTCCATCACGAAGACCTTCACCGCCACCCTCGTGATGCAGCTCGTCGAGAGCCGCAAGGTACGCCTCGACGAGCCCGTCACGTCGTACCTCGGTTGGCTCCGGCCGGCTGTCGGCGACTCCGGCCTCACGGTCCGACACCTTCTCACCCACAGCGGGGGAGTGATCCGCGACGGTTCGTGCGGTTGGCGACCCGGGCATTTTCCGACACGCGAGCAGGTCCGCGAGGAGCTCCTCGACCATGGGACGTTCGCGGAGCCGGCGGTTGGGTTTCGTTACTCGAACGTGGCCTACTCGCTGCTCGGCGAGATCATCGAGACCGTGAGCGGGCGGAAGTTCGCCACCGCCCTCGACCGGAACATCGCACGGCCGCTCGGGCTCGAGGAATCCGGCGCGAGGCTCACGAAGCGCTTGCGGTCGACGCTCGCCACGGGGTATTGGCGTCAGCTCCCGGGCGAGTCGGCCCGGCCGATCGCCCACAGCGAGGCGGATGCCTTCGAACCTGCGGGGGGCCTCATCTCGTGTGTCGGCGATCTTTTGGCCTATCAACAGGCCCATCTTCCCGGCAGTCCGGGCCTTGTCAGCGAGCTGAGCAAACGCGAGATGCAACGTGTGCAGTGGCAGCGCTCGGAGGAGCCGCACCACGGGCTCGGCTGGATGATCTACAACGTCGACGGCATCGCCCTGCGGGGCCACAGCGGTGGCTACCCGGGATTCACCACACGGATCGGCTTCTCGCCCGAACATCGTCTCTGCGCCGCCGTGCTCACGAACACGATCAGCCCGTTGTCCGGCGTCGGCCTCGACCTTATGTTCCATGCCATCGCTCGTGTGAATGCCCTCTGGGACGATGCCGCCACCAGCTCGCACGGCTTGAGCAGGCGGGCGCTCACCCGGTTCAGCGGCCTGTACCGGGGTGACTTCGGCGACGCGCTCGTCGCCCGCCTGCACAACTCGATCTACCTGATCGATCCCACCGAGGACCGCCCGTTGCGAATCCCGTCCCGATTGTCACCCGTCGACGAGCACGGCCGGTTCGTGATCGTCGACAACGACGACTACGGCAACCGGGGAGAGCAGGTCGCCTTCCAGATCCCCGACTCCGGCCCGGCACAGGCGCTGAAGCTCGGATGGGAGTGGCTGGAGCGGGTGGACGACTGACGACGATGCCGGCGTACGCAGCCATGCTGCGGGGGATCAACGTCGGGGGGCACCACACGGTGCCCATGTCCGACCTCCGGCAGTTGTGTGGAGAACTCGGGATGAGCGACGTCGCCACGTACATCCAGAGCGGGAATGTCGTGTTCTCCAGCACCCGCGACGACGAGCACGGTCTCGCTGGCGAGTTGGAGCAGGCGATGCGAAGGGCGTTCGGCTTCGACGTCCCCGTCGTGCTGCGGGCGGCGGGCGAGCTCACGTCGGTGGCGCGATCGAACCCGTTCGTCGACCGCGGGGTGGACGTGTCCGTGATGTCGGTCGGTTTCCTCGATGCGGTGCCGGAGCAGGCCCGAGTGCGCGCCCTCGGCGACGACCCACTCGCGACGCCGCCACCCGCCGGCGACGAGTTCTGCATCGAAGGACGCGAGGTATACCTGCACCACCCGAACGGTTACGGGCGATCGAAGCTGACGAACAGCTTCTTCGACCGGCGTCTCGGGACCATGATGACGGTGCGGAACTGGCGTACCGTCGTCACGCTGGTCGAGATGACGGGAGCGCGGGGTATGTAGCCGGATGCGAGCCGCCAAGGTGAGCCCGGGGCTACCGTGGCGCCGGGACACCTCGAGCCACTGCGACCTCCGATACGAGACCAGGGAGACGTTCATGAACCACTTGATGCGAGAGCTCGCACCCGTCACCGAAAGAGCCTGGGAACAGATCGACGCCGAGGCAGAACGATCTCTGAAGCACTTCTTGGCGGCTCGGCGGCTGGTCGACTTCGAGGGTCCGCGTGGATGGGGCCACGCCGCCGTGGATCTCGGCCGGGCCGACTCGCTCGACAACGGGTCGCTCGCTCACGTCGAGGTGGCCCGCCGCCAGGTGCTGCCGATGCTCGAGGTGCGCTCCTGCTTCTCGGTGCCGCGCTCGGAGCTGGCGGCAGCTGACCGGGGAGCGAGCGACGTCGACCTCAGCTCGGTGATCGAAGCCTGCCGTGCTGCGGCCCTTGCTGAGGACGGTCTCGTCTTCGACGGCTACGCCGCCGGAGCAATCGAGGGCATCGGGACGTCGTCGCCTCACGACGCCGTCGGCATCAGCAACGACTACGGCCACTATCCCGAGCACGTGGCCAAAGCCGTGGCGCTCTTGCGGGCGGCTGACGTCGCGGGACCGTACGCCGTCGCCCTCGGATCGCGCTGCTTCACGGGTGTGACCGAGACCACCGAGCGCGGCGGCTACCCCGTCTTCGAGCACCTTCGCCAGATCCTCTCCGGCCCCGTGGTGTGGGCGCCGGCCGTCGACGGCGCGATCGTGCTCAGCCAGCGTGGCGGCGACTACGAGATGACGATCGGAGAGGACTTCTCCGTCGGATATGTCAGCTCCGAGGCCACCACCGTCGAGCTCTACATCGAGGAGACGATCGCCTTCCGGATCAACTCGCCCGAGGCGGCAGTGCGGCTCACCTACAGCTGAGCGCGACGCCGGGGCCAATCACTGGCGGCCGGGGACCGGCGGCCCAATGACTGGCGGCCCAGCGACTGGCGGCCCAGCGACTGGCGGCCGGGGACTGGCGCCCAATGACTGGCGGCCGGGGACTGGCGGCTCACGGCCTGAGAGTGAGGGGACCGACCGCGCTCGCGATGCCCGCCGATCTCCGGCCGACGCGAAGCATGTTGGCGTCGAGGCCGTTCGTGAGGTAGCAGAACGACACGTCCACGTCCGGATCGGCGAATGCCAGCTGTCCTCCGGCGCCGGCGTGCCCAAACGTCCGCGGCGACACCGTGCGCCCGAAGCCCCGCATCGCCGCGTCCATGCCCTCGCCGGCGATCACCGTCCCGAGCGCCCGGTTGGAGGACACGTGATAGACGGGGTCGGGCAGCGTGCCGTGTACCTCGCGGGTGCCGGCTGCCAGCCAGGCCGGATCCCACATACCACCCGGGTTGTGCAGGAGGGCCTGGTAGTAGAGGGCGAGGTCGGCGGCTGTGGCGATACCCCCTCCTCCGGGTACGCCCATCGAGCGCAGCTCCGGGCGGTTGAAGGCCACGAGCGCTGCATCGGTCACCTCGCCCTGCAGCGTTTCGAGCGTCACGCCGGGAATTCCGAGCACCGCTTCGAGCTCCTCGTTCGTGGGCGGCTCACCTCGCGATTCGAGGTCGTTGATGTCGCCTTGCTCGTCCGGGGCGACGCCGAGCCGGAGCCGGCTCAGCCCGAGCGGGTCGAGTAGCCGGTCGTGCACGAACTGCCGGTAATCCGTGCCGCTCAACCGTTCGATCAGCTCGGCGATCACCCAGTGGGCGGACGTCGGGTGATATTCGAAACGAGTCCCCGGCTCCCAGTTCAGACGCCAGCTGGCGAAGCGGGCAAGGCGTTGCTCACGAGTCACGTCCCGTTCGAGATTGAGGGGCGCTTGCGGGAAGCCGCCTTCGTGCAGCAGGAGCTGCCGGACCGTGACGACGTCCTTGCCAAACGTGGCGAACTCGGGGATCAGCTCGGCCACACGCTGATCGAGCTGGACCGACCCGTCTGCCAGCAGCAGCCAGAACGCGCCGGCGACGACGGCCTTCGTGCAGGAGAAGATGACGTAGCGACTGTCCGGGGCGGCGTCGCCGAACGTCTCATAGGCCACGAGGCGGTCGCCGGCAGCCACTGCCATCTGACTCGACGGCAGGAGGCCGCTGTCGACCTCGCGCCGGCACCGAGCGATCAGTGTCTCCAGCGCCTCAGCGTCGATCCCGACCTCGGCCGGGTCGTCGACGAGCACCCGCGTGGTGTCCGAATCCGTCACTGTGGCCCCTCTCTGTTCGTGTGCCGCTCGGGTTGTGCCTATCGGGTTGGGCGATGCCACTGCACCGTAGCTGGAGCTCTGTCATCGTGACTGGGCGTCATGGTGATCGGGCCTGGCTCGGCTCGTCGATGGGGGCTTGGGGTTCGGGGGCCTGTTAGAACCGAAGCCGATGACGCGCGAGCGGCCGGTTCGGATCGCCAACTGCTCCGGTTTCTACGGCGATCGTCTGGCGGCGCTCGCCGAGATGGTCGAGGGTGGTCCTGTCGACATCGTCACGGGCGACTACCTCGCCGAGGTGACGATGCTCGTCCTGGCCCGTTCCCGGATGAGCCGCCCGGACGCCGGGTATGCGACGACGTTCCTCCGCCAGTTGGAGCCGGTCGTCGGAGCCGTAGCCGCGGGCGGCATCAAGGTTGTCGTGAATGCCGGCGGCCTGAACCCGGCTGGCCTTGCGTCGGCCACCCGCGAGCTGCTCGAGCGACTCGGTGTTGACCTCTCCGTGGCGCACGTCGAAGGCGACGACCTGCTCGATCGCCTCCCGGCGTTGCTGGCTGACGGTCTCTCGTGTGCTCATCTCGACACGGGCGAGCCGTTCACGAACTGGCGCCGCCAGCCGCTCACGGCAAACGCCTATCTCGGGGCGTTCGGGATCGCCGCGGCCCTCGAGGGCGGGGCCGACATCGTTGTCACCGGTCGGGTGGCTGACGCCTCTCTCGTCGTCGGCGCGGCCGCCTGGTGGTGGGGGTGGGGTCGTGGCGACCTCGACGCTCTCGCCGGGGCGGTCGTCGCCGGGCACGTCATCGAGTGCGGTGCACAGGCGACAGGTGGCAATTTCTCCGGGTTTGCCGACGTCGGCGAGTTGACGCGACCGGGCTTCCCCCTGGTCGAGGTGGACCGCGATGGTTCGTCGGTCGTGACGAAGCATCCGGGCACCGGAGGCGCCGTGACGGTCGACACGGTGACCGCTCAGCTGCTGTACGAGATCGGCGATCCGGCGTATCTCAACCCGGACGTCGTCGCTCATATGGACACGGTGCTGCTGGCGCCGGCGGGACCGGACCGCGTGCGCATGTCTGCGGTCCGAGGGTCGCCACCGCCGTCGACGACCAAGGTCGCCATAACTGCCCTCGGCGGCTGGCGTAACTCCTCGACCGTCGTGCTCACGGGGCTCGACGTCGATGCGAAGGCGGCGCTGTTCGAGTCCGCCGTCCGCGCCGCCCTCGAGGGCAGGGCGGGAATCGAGGATCTTCGCTTCACGCGCATCGGCCAGGCCGCGCCAGACCCGGCCGATCAGATGTCCGGCTCCTGCTTGCTCGAAGTGAGTGTCGACGGAGAGGAGGCTGCCTGCGGCCGGGCGTTCTCGTCCCTTCTCGTCGAGATGGCACTCGCCAACTACCCGGGCATCTATTACACCGCCACCCCGTCGAACGGGTCCCCGTACGGTGCCTACTGGCCGGCATTGGTGCCACAGGCCGTCGTCGAGCATGCGGTCGTGCATGCCGGCGGGCGTCGCCAGCCCGTGCCGTTTGAAGCACTCGACGTCGCCGAGCCGGCCGGGCCCGTCGCCGCCGCTGCGCCAAACGCCTCCGCCGCACGTGTCTCCCTGCCGCCGGAGAGCCCCGACGGAGAGGCGTCGACCGAGGGACCGCTCGGCCTGCTCGTGCAGGCTCGCTCGGGGGACAAGGGCGGAAACGCCAACGTCGGATTGTGGGTGTCCGACCCCGCCGCCTGGCCGTGGTTGTCTCGAACACTCACGACCGAGCGCCTGCGGGTCCTCGCCCCCGAGCTGGCGGATCTCCGCGTCGACCGCTACGAGCTGCCGAACCTGCGCGCCGTCAACTTCGTCGTTCACGGCCTCCTCGACGGAGGCGCCACGGAGGCACGTCGCTACGACAAGCAGGCGAAGGCGCTCGGCGAGTGGCTGCGGGCACGCCACGTCGCACTTCCGGTCAGGCTCCTGCCCGCCGGCAGGGAGAGCCGCCCATAAGACCAGCCGGGCGCGCTCGTCGTGGCGCCTAGGGCCGGTCAGAAACCCCCTTGCAACGCGAGCGCCGCCTTCAGCACCGGGAGGAGCACCGGCCCGGCCACGCTCGCGCCCGTCGGGTTGAAGATTCCACTCGTGCACTCGGCTTGCGTGACCGGGACCATGGCCGCCACCGCCACCGTCGCCGTCTGCCCATCGGCTGCAGGCCCGAGGGCGATGAGCCAGTTGTCGGTGCCGCAGGTATTGGCACCTGGCTCGGCGGTTCCCGTCTTGGCGGCGATGGTCGGGCCGCCGTCGGCGTACCAACCGGCGAACAGGCCCTGTGCCGTGCCTCCCGGTGTGAGCGTCACGCCCGTCATGAGATGCCTGACGGACTCCGCCGTCAGCGCCGACGTCGCACGCCGCCAGACATGGGGGTGATAGGTGAATTCCGTCTCGCCGTAGCCGTTCACCGCACGATCGACGACGTGGGGCGCCATGATGATGCCGTTGTCGGCGATGGCGGCTGCCACGAGCGCCATTTGAAGGACGGTTGCCCCGTCGTCGAACTGCCCGATGGCGGAATAGCCGGCGTACGGCTCCGAGTTGCCGATGGCCGAGAGTGGCGGCAGCAGTGACGGCACGGCGTCTGGCAGATCGATCGGCGGAGCGCCGTTGTCGCAGGCGCTCGATCCCGGCAGGCCCAAGCAGAAGCCGAATGCGTGCGCCTCTTTCGCGAGGGTCGGGTACCCGAGCTCGTCACCGATTTGCGCGTAGGCCGTGTCACACGAGTACGCGAGGATCTCGGGCAGGTATCCGCCGCCGCCGCCCGGGCAGACGCCGCCGCCGTAGTTGTGGAACGGGGGCGAGCCGGGCGAGTTGGGAAACGTGATCGAAGACACGGGCTTGAAGAGCTGCCGTTCGATCTGGGGATCGTGGTCGTAGATCGCCGAGGTCGTGACGACCTTCATCGTCGATCCTGGGGGCTCGCGCTCGGAGATGGCGTAGTTGAGCCGGGGGTCGTAGCCGCCGGCGTTGGCGAGCTTGTTGTATCGCTCGGCGAGCCGGTTCACCGCCGCCGGGTTGTGGGCGCTGAACTTGTTGGGGTTGAAGTTCGGGTACCCGTACATGGCGAGCACCGCTCCGGTACGTGGGTCGAGCACGACCACGGCCCCACCATCTTTCGCCGAGGAGGCGTCGAGGGCGGCCATGGCGGCCGCCTGCAGCTTCTCGGAAAGCGTGAGATAGACGTTGTCCGTCTCGTCGTGCTGCCCGAGCACGGCGCCGAGCGAGCCGGGTGGCACGGGGTGCTCCTCGAGGTAGGTGTTGTAGGACGCCTCGAGACCCGTGTAGGCCGCCACGGCGTTGGCGTAGTAACCCGTGATGTCGGAGAACATCCCCGCCGTCGCCTTCGGGTACACGCGCAGGTACTTGTAGATGTCGGCCGTCGGGCGCGAGTAGGCGAGCACCACGCCGTCGGCGCTGATGATCTCGCCCCGGTCCTCGAAGAACGGCGACACCGAGGTCACCGTTGTCGTGGTGGCGAAGAACGGGTTGCTTTTCACGCCGGCGGCGTCACGCACTTGGAGGTTGTTCATCTGCACGAACAGCAACACGAAGCACAGGAGCAGGACGGTGCCCACCCAGGCCACTCTGCGATCGATCGACGACAAGGAACCACCTCAACTCGGCCGGCTGTTCGCAATCGACCCAAGTGTTCCACGCATCGGGTCGGTGCCAACGTCATCCTGGTGCTCCGTATATTGCTCACATGAACGTGGGCGAGCTTGCACCTGACTTCGAGCTGACGGCAGACGACGGCCGACCCGTCCGGCTCTCCGACGAGCTCGCGAAGGGAAGAGTCGTGCTCTTCTTCTATCCGAAGGCCATGACGCCCGGCTGCACGGCGGAGAGCTGCATGTTCCGGGACAGGGCGAGTGAGTTCGCCGCGCTGGGCGCGCAGCGGCTCGGGATCAGTCTCGACTCGGTGGACAAGCAGCACAAGTTCTCGTCGAAGCATTCGTTCGACTTCCCGCTGCTGTCGGACAAGGGCGGCGCCGTGGCGCGCCAGTTCGGTGTCAAGCGAGCCCTGTTGCCGTTCACGAAGCGAGCCACGTTCGTGATCGACACCGACCGCCGCGTGCTGGCGGTGATCGAGAGTGAGTTCGACACGGACCGGCACGGCACAGAAGCCCTTTCTGTGCTGCAGGCGGCAGGCGGTATCGGGAGCGGCTGATCCCCTCAGGCAGGCCAGATCCCCTCAGGCAGGCCAGATCCCCTCAGGCAGGCCAGATCCCCTCAGGCAGGCCAGTGCTCCGGGCTCAGTGCTCCTCGCGGACGACGAGCACCGGGCAGTGCGAGTGATGGACGCACTGGCTGGAAACCGATCCCAGGATGAGCCCCATGAAACCGCCCAGGCCGCGGGAACCGACGACGATGAGCGTCGCCGCCTTGCTCGCCTCGATGAGAACCTCGGCCGGGTTACCGGGCATGCCCGACCACTCGACGTCGATGCCGTCGGTGGCCGGCCCGGCGGCGGCCGCTTGTTCCAGGACCTCCTGAGCCTCCGCCTCGAGATGCGGGTAGAGCTCCTCTCCCGTCGAGCCGGTGAGCGCGCCGACGACCGGGTACGCGTAGATCACCCGCAGCAGCCCATGGCGGAGCCGAGCCTCTTCGACGGCGAACTCGAGGGCGACGCCGGCTTCAGGAGAGCCATCCACGCCGACGACGATCAGCGGCGTTGTCGGAGCTTCGGTCATGGGCAGCTCACTCCTTTGTTGGCCGCCGAGGCGGCGGCGGTCATCCGTGACCCACCATTCCACCATGCGAGCAGGCCCGCTGCTCGCACTGCCGGTCGCCGGCCCGGCCGGGGCCCGCGCGGCCGGGGCCCGCGCGACCGGCGGCGTAGTCTCGGGCATGCAAGCGCTCGTCTTCCACCACCAGCTCGCACGAGAAGCCGCCGCCAAGATCGGCGGAACCATCGACAAGCGGAGCTTCGTGTCCCGATTCGCCCCCGTCTCGCTCGACGACGTCGCCGAGCCCACGATCCCAGGTCCAGGCTGGGTGACATGCGACACGCTCGTGAGCGGGCTCTGCGGGTCCGACGCGAAGCAGATCCTGCTGAACGGGTCGTTCGACAACCCGCTGACGGCGTTGTTGAGCTTCCCGCACGTGCTCGGGCACGAGGCGGTGGCCCGGCGCACGGACACGGGCGAGCGAGTCGTCCTCAATCCGTGGCTGTCCTGCGGCCCGAGGGGCATCGATCCGCCGTGCTCGGCCTGCCGGGACGGGCGTTACCCGTGGTGCCGGAACTTCACCCACGGACTGATCCCTCCCGCTCTCCACATCGGCAACTGCGCGGGCGCCGCCGGCGCCCATGCCGAGCGTTTCTCGGCGCACGAGGGGCAGCTGTTCCCGGTTCCCGCCGATGTGCCCGACGAGGTCGCCGTGCTCGCCGACCCCGCCAGCGTCTCCCTGCGGACGATCCTGTTGCAACCCCCGTCGCCGGGACGGCCGGTGCTCGTCTACGGCTCGGGGACGCTGGCCTTCGCCGCCATCGCGATCGTCCGGCACCTCTACCCCGACATCGAGGTGTGGGCGGCGACGAGGTCCGGGCCGCGCGCTGCCATGGCGAAACACATGGGGGCGCATGCAACGCTTCCCTCCGAACCGGACAGCCTCGTGAGGGCGGTCGCCGACCGCATCGGCGCGGCGACACTCGTCCCGTGGAGCGGGAGGGAGTGGCTGCAGGACGGTCCGGCGGTGGTCTACGACACGATCGGCTCGATCGAGACGGTCGAGACGTCACTCCGCCTGCTCGACACGGGCGGAACCCTCGTCGTGAGCGGCGTGGAGCCGCCGGGACGGTTCGAGTGGACCCCGCTGTACTTCAAGGAGCTGCGAATGATCGGTTCGAACGCCTTCGGCATCGAGGAGGTGGGAGGAGTCCGCAAGCACGCCTTCGAGCACTACTTCGACTGGGTGGCGGCCGGGCTCGACCTGAGCCCGCTCGTCACCCATCGCTTCCGCCTCGCCCAGTGGGACCAGGCCGTGCTCACCGCCGCCGAAGCGCGAAAGACAGGCGCCATCAAGGTCGTGCTCCGGCCCTGAGTGATCGGCGGGATCGGCTGTCGGGGCTTATCGGAGCTCTCGGGGCTCTCGGCGCCTTCGGGCGGTCACGGCCGGATCGGAGGCAGCCCGAGCTTGCGATGGTCCCAGCTCACGGTGCGCTCGACGTGCAGCTTCACCACGATCCGCTTCGCCAGCATCGTCTCGACGAATGGCAGCATCTCGACGGTGTACGGCGCGTAGTAGCGACTGAACACGCTCTTGCCGAGCTCGAGGAGCCGGTTCGGCTCCTCCACGATCTCCGCCCGGCCCACGAGCTCGACACCCCGAAGCTCGTCGTACTGGTCGCCGTCCTCGAACAAGGCCGTCATCTGGGGGTTGCGGCGCAGGTTCTGCGCCTTCTGCGACTTCGCCTTCGTCTCGATGGCGATACAGCCTTCGAGGAAGCCGTACCACATGGCCACGGCGTGGATCGTCCCGTCGTGGTTCAGCGTGCACATCGTCATCGGTCGCCGTTCCTCGAGGAACGCGTCCACCTCGTCGGCGGTCATCTTGATCTGCGCCCGCTGGTTGACCCCGCCGCCCATGCCGAGTGGGTGAGGTGTCGGCGCCGTGTCGTCACTCACCTGGCTGTCTCCTTCTGTTGAAGCGGAGGCCGGACCAATCCGAATCGATGGCGCACACCTTGAAGTCGACGAGGCCGTTGGCGATGGCAGCCCGGCGCACGACCTCGTCGGACAAGTCGGATGCCAGCGGGGATGTGCGTTTCGGCCAGGCGATCCACAGTCCGCCGTGCTCCCCACGGGGCGCCATGACCGAAATACGTCGTTCCAGGGCTGCCCGAGAGCGCACGAACCACACCGTCAGGTCGGGATCGCCGCCGGCTGAGCGGCGCGTCGTGACAGCGAGGGGGAGCGGCCCCACGTCGAAACCCTCGGGCGCTCCCACCAGAGCCAACGTCCATCCCTCGCGCACGCCGAGCTTGCGCCAGAGCGGAACTGCCGCGCTCGTGGGGGCGGTCGTCGCCGGCGCGCGAGGTGGAGCGGGCATGTCCCGCATGATGGCATGCGAGCGGGGTGCCGGGCAGTTCGTCGCCCCGGCGCCCTAACATCGAGGCCAGACCATGAGATCGAAACGCCTGCCTCGTCGCGCCCTGTGGGGCCTCCCTCTTGCCGCCGTGGGACTGCTGGCGGCCGCCTGCAGCACCACGACCGCCGCCCGCCCCAGCTCGACGACGACGACGTCGTCGGCGCCGAGCACGTCGGCGACGACCGTGACTCAGCCAATCCGTCACCACCATCATCACGGGTCGACGACGACGACGACCCGTCTCGGCTCACCGCCGCCGGCAGGTTCGTGCTCGGTGCCCCCACTTCGCAAGCCGGCAGCCGGGCTCGTCGTCGGGCGGGTGACCGCCGTCGGCGACTCGGTCATGATCGACCTCGAGCCCTATTTGCAGTCGGACGTGAAGGGGATCGACTTCGACGCAGTCGTCGGCCAGCAGTGGTACTCGGGAATCTCGGACGTCCAGCAACTGCGCGCAGACGGACAGCTCGGTGCGGTCGTCGTCATCGAGCTCGGGACGAACGGGCCGATCACCACGGAGCTCTTCGATCAGATGATGAGCGAGCTGCAAGGCGTCTCGCGTGTCGTGTTCGTGACGAATTACGTGCCGGACGCCTATCAGAACGCCAACAACGCCATCATCGAGGCAGGCGCTTCCCGATACGGGAACGTCGCCGTGGCGAACTGGTATGCCCTTGCCTCGGCGCACCCCGGCTGGCTGTGCCCGGACGGCTACCACCTGTCGTGTGGCGGTCCGGGCGCACAAGAGGTGGCTGCGCTCATCACGCGGTGCGTCTGAGCCATCCAAGCTAGACCGTGGGCGCTTCGGCCAGACTGGGAGCGACTTGACAGTCCGTCCGTCGATCCGAACACGTCGCTTGAGGAAGGAGCAAGGTCATGGAGCTTCACGAGGCGTTGTACACGACCCGTGCCATGCGGCGAGTGCGTCCCGACCCGATACCCCTCGATGCCCAGGCGCGTATCCTCGATGCCGCCATCCGGGCTCCGAGCGGCGGCAACTCGCAGCCGTGGCGTTTCGTGCTCGTGGACTCGCCCGAGCTGAAGGCCGAGCTCGGGCCGCTCTACCGCCACAGCATCGCCACGCTCTGGGACACCTCCTACAAAGAGCGGCTCGACCGGGCGGCAGCTGAGCCGGACCGGCCGTCGAGCCAGTCGCTGATCAAGGTGCAGCGCTCCGCCCAGTGGCTCGCCGACCATTACGAGGAGGTGCCGCTCTACCTCTTCTGCTTCGTACACAACGACGGCGGAGGCTCCTCCATCTACCCGGCAGCCTGGAGCGCCCAGCTCGCCGCCCGGGCCGAAGGCATCGGGAGCTCGCTCACGTCGGTCCTCGGCGGCTACCACCCGGACGAGGTCCGGCGCATCCTGCAGGTCCCCGACAAAGACTGGACGAACGCTTGCATGCTCTCCTTCGGCTACCCGACCGGCCGGTGGGGCGTGGCGGAGCGCCTCCCGGTCGACAAGGTGGCGGCGAGGAATTCGTGGGACGGCGGGTTGGGTTTCTCGGTGCCGGACCCGCTCTGGCCCGATTCGCTGGAGAAGGAGTAGACGCCTCACCGGACGGAGATGAAATCGACAGGCGGACCGGCGGATCCTCCGGATAGCATCCTTGCCACAACCGTGGGGGGACTGGCGAAGGGGTCGCTGGGGCAGAGCTGTCTCCTCACCGAACGTGAGGGGCAGGCTTCGTCATGGTCGCACGTGTTCATCCTCGGTGGTTCCGGTCTCTCCGTCGGCAGGCGGCGCGACTTGGACGTGCAGGAGCGGTGCTGCTGCTCACGGTCGGGCTCGCCGGTGTGCTGCAGGCGATCGCCAGCGTCCCGGCCAGCGCCACGTCGAACTGCACGTCGACGACCTTCTCGGACGACTTCACGACGGACACCTCGCTGTCGGGTTGCTGGCAGACGGGGACGGCCCTCATCAGCACCGTCGCGTCCGACTTCGGGGAGGCGGACAACTCCCCGGTCCTCAACTTCGGCAACTACGACGAAACCGAGCCCAGCAACTACATGGACATGAGCGGCGCCGACAACACGGACACGTTCACGGCCATTCAGTCGGCGAACGCCTATGCGGCGCCGTTCCAGTTCGCCGCCACGGTGAACGTCGCCAACGTCGACCGCGGCGATACCTGGGCGATCTACCTCGTCAACCCCAGCCGCCCGAGCGAGGCGTTCTCCGTCGAGACCGACACGAACTCGAGCGACGCACCTCCCTTCAGCGACCCGCCGAACAGCGACACGTACGGGATGTGGGCGAACAACGGGCTCGGGACGACGACCTCCAACACGGCGCTGCTTTCCCCCAACACGCCGACGGACGCCACCTACGACATCGCCATGTCGATCGACACCTACGGCTATGGCTCCGTCAGCGTCAACGGGGGCCCTCAAATCTCGGTCGGCTACATCGGTCTCGGCTCCTTCGACGTCCTTCTCGGTCAGCGAGAGCTGAACACCCTCATCCCGGGCGGCCAGGACGGCGGCTGGTTCTCTGCCGGCCTCACACCCAACTACTGCTCGGCGTACAATTTCTCGGACGACTTCGCCAACGACGGCTCGTTGAACGCGAGTTGTTGGCAGGCGGCGACGGCTGCAACGGTGGGCAGCTACACGGCGCTCAACGACCTGAACAGCAACTACGTGCACGCCACGTACGAGTCGCCGAGCCTGGCGTTCTCCTCCGGAATGCAGATGACGGGGCTCACCGGGACACCCCAGTGGACGGGAATCCAGTCCGCGCAGACGTATTCGCCACCGTTCCAGCTCACGACGTCGGTGACGGGCAACAGCCTTGCCGCCGACGATTTCTCGATCTACGTGACCGACGCCAAGGGCGCGACGGCCAAGACGTTCGCCGTCGAAGGCGACTTCTTGAACCAGACGAGCAGCGCGTGCCCGGGGAACAGCGTCGAGGGCCTTTGGGCGGCCGACAGCGCTCCGGCGGGGTGGTGTGAGGGCAGCACGCCCATCCTGTCGAGTCTCGCCGCGGGCACGACCTACGACATCACGATGGCGGTCAACGCCAACGGTACCGACAGCGTGAGCGTCAACGGTGGGCCGCCCGTGGAAGTGAACGGCGGCCAATCCCTCGGATCCGGGCCGTTCTACGTGGTTCTCGCCCAACGCGAGAGCACCAACCAGTACGACGGTCCTATCGGCGAGGGGTTGCCCCTCGAGGCGACATGGGGCTCGGTGAGCCTGCAGCCCTCGGTAGCAACCACCCTGGCGGTCAACCCGGGGAGCGTGGGTTCGGTCGAATCCGTGCCCGAGTCCTCCGTGGCGGCGACGAGTGTCGGCAGCTCCTCGTCGACAGCAGGCGACACCGCCTCGGCGCCGCTCGACTCCATCCCGCTCGACTCCATCTACCTCGGCTCCGCGCCGCTCGACTCAATCCCGCTCGACTCCATCCCGCTCGACTCGATCCCCCTCGACTCGATCGCGGCGCCGGGGGCAGGTGCCCCGCCGGCGCTCGTGGCCGCCGAGACGGCCCTCTCGAGCACGTTGCTCTCGGACATCTCGATCAAGTACTCGTCGACGTGTGGGGGTGCCGCCTGCGCTGGATGGGCGGCGATCCTGTATGGCACGCCGTTCGCGAACGTGCCCCTCGAGTCCGTGACGTTGGCCGACGTCCTGAACAACGCCACCGCGAACACCGCATTCGGCAACGTCAGCCTCGCCGACCTCGACCTGTCGAACACGCCGCTCGGCTCGATTCCGCTCGCCTCGGTCGAGCTCGGGCCGACGCCGCTCAGCGACATCTCGCTCCCGGGCGCCCAAGGCGGTACGACGCCGCTGCAAGCGTGGTGCACGGAACTGGCGAGCCTCCACTCCAGTTGTGCGGACTTCGGGATGTCCCCGACGAACGACAACGGCGTCACGCTGTTGTCCCTCGCCCTCGCCGGCGTCCCGCTCGACTCGATCCCCCTCGACTCGATCCCCCTCGACTCGATTCCTTTGGACTCCATCCCGCTCGACTCGATCCCCCTCGACTCCATCCCGTTGGACTCCATCCAGCTCGCCAGCAGTCCGCTCGACTCCATCCCGCTCGACTCCATCCCGCTCGACTCGATCCCGCTCGATTCCATCCCCCTCGACTCGATCCCCCTCGATTCCATCGGTACCCTCGTCAACTGCCTCGGCTCGGTCTCGTGCACGACCGGCACGTTGGGCGAGGCCTACGCAGCGGGCGTGCTCCAGCCGAGCGCCACGATCGGGGAGCTCGTGGGCGCACTGCCCGCCGGCGACTTCGCGGGCACCTCGCTCGCCCAGTTGCTCGTCGGTGACAACTCCTCAGTGGCGGGCTATCCGAGCATCACGCTCGGTGACGTGCTGCTCGCAACCGAGCCGCCGGCCTCCTATCCATGGCAGAGCGTCTCGCTGCCCTCCCTCCCGGTCGCCCGACCGCCCGAGGTGACCTTCACGTATTCGTACACGTTCGGCCAGCCCGTCAACTTCAACCTGCAGGCCGCCCTGCCGTCGGGTTTCTCCTATGTCCCGGGCAGCACGACCGAGAGTGGCGAGGGGTCGATCCCCGACCCGATCGTGTCGGGATCGACCCTCATCTTCGGGCAGCAGGACGAGTCGGCGCCGTTCTACCCGTTCACCGGCACCATCACGTTCAAGGCGACGCCGGGGCTCGACATCGGGCCGCAGGCGACGACCATGAGTGACACGGTGGTCGACGGGAGCCAGAACGCCATCGACAGCTCGACGGCGGCGAGCGCTTTGAACGTCGTCGACAGCGAGGATCCGACGATCGACACGCCGGGGGACTCGATCGTGCTCCCGACCGGCACGGTCTCGCTTCCCGGGGACTTGAACGTCGGCTACCTGCGCTCGCAGGGCGACGTGAACGACTGGCAGGTGACCGTTAGCCAGGGCGATGAGCTCAGCCTTGCTCTCACGAACCTACCGGCGACCTATGACCTCGAGGTCTTCGGCCCGAACGGCCAGAGCCTGAGCCCGACCCCACCGACCGAGGCGGTCCCCGGCGTGTCGGACACACTGCCCTCGGTCACGCCCTCCTCGAACACCGAGGGAACTCCGGGATCCGAAGACCTGCAGATCACCCCGCCGGAGGGATATTCGCGGCTGCTGGCGATCTCGAACAACCCGGACGCACAGAGCCAGTACATCCAGACGCCACCGCTCGCCGCCGGCGAGTACATGGTCCAGATATCGGGATACAACGGGGCATTCAGCACGCAGCCATACCTGCTGCAGGCGAACCTCCTCGGAGGCGGGACGACGCCGACCTGTCCTGGCATCGCCTATCCCAACACCCTGGCGGACCCGAGCACCGGGCCGCCGGCGACACTCGCCATCCCGAGCGGGGCGGCGACCGTCACGCCGGCCGGGGCGACGAACGTCTCCGGGACCCTGAACACGTTGTTCCTCGTCGACACGCAGCGTCTCACGGCGGCCTTCGGCGCCACGGCCGAGACCAACATCATGAACGACATCCAGGCCGACGCCACGACCACCGGCGTCGTCGGGGCGATCGTCCCGGTCGATGCCTGGGCGAGCGTGCAATCCGCCTATTCCATCTGGAACCCCGACCCGTGCTCGGTGATCGGCGGCAACGACGTCGTGTCCGCCATCAGCTCGGTCGTCGACTCGATCGAGGCGAAGTACCCGTCGGTGCAGAACGTCGTCATCGTGGGCGCGGACGACCAGATCCCATTTGCCCGCATCGCCGACGGCACGACGCAGTCGAACGAGCGCGACTACGGGCAGTCCACCTTCGAGGGCCAGGACAACGTCGAGGGCGACGCCCTCTCGCTCGGCTACTACTTCAGTGACGACCCGTACGCCGCCAGCGAGCCCCTCGGGGTCGGCAGCGCCACCCTCTACTCGCCCCAGTTGGCCGTCGGCCGGCTCGTCGAGTCCGCGGGCGAGATCGAAGGTGCCCTGACGCGATTCTCCAGCACCGGCGGCAATCTCGACGCAAGCGCCAGCCTGACCACCGGCTACTCGTTCCTCACGTCCGGAGCGCAGGCCGTCTCGGCCAACCTTGCAGGCAACGGTCTCACCGCGTCGGATCTCATCAACGAGGATTGGCAAGCGGGCGACCTCGACTCAGCCCTCACGGCGACAAACCCGACCCCCGGCGTGGACAGCATCAACGCCCACTTCGACTACTCGCGCGGCCTGCCCGCGTACGGCAACACGACGGGCAACGACAGCAATCTGTTCACGACGACCGACATCCGCAATTCCGTCTCCACCTACGCCGGCAGGCTCCTGTTCTCGATGGGATGCCACGCCGGCCTCGACGTCGACGATGCCGAGGTGGAGACGAGCCTCTCGGCCGCTCCGGTCGACGACTGGGCGAAGGCCTTCGCCGACGCCGGGGCGCTCTGGGTGGCCAATACGGGATTCGGCTACGCCGACACGGACACGATCGCCTACTCGGCCAAGCTGATGACCGGTTTCGCCGCCAACCTCAACGGCTCGCTCACGATCGGTGAGGCTCTCACCGAAGCGAAGCAGCAGTACGAGGCCGGCAACGCCATCCTCAGCCCATACGACCTGAAGGCCCTCATGGAGTCGACGTTGTACGGGCTGCCGATGTACACGCTGAACGGCTCGTCCGGTACCGCTCCGTCGGTTCCGAGCGGCCCACCAACGGGGACGGACCCCGTGACCGGGATGACGGTTGCCCCGGTCTCGCTGAACTTGGGCAGCGGCTCCAGCGCCCTCCCGGGGCAGCTGAGCCTCGTCACGACCCCGAACGGCGACTACTACCAGGTGAACGGGTCGACCTCCGGCAGCGACGGCACGCAGGCGACCGAGTACCGGCCGATCGAGCCGCTCGTCAGCTTGCCCGTCACCGAGGCGGGATTGGTGCCACATGGTGCCATCGTCACGGGCTTGTCCTCCACAGACACGCCCTTCACGCCGGCGATCTCGATGCCGGCCGTGGGCTCTTCTGACTCCACACCGCCGACGATCGACGATGCTGCGTTTCCTGGGACGCTGCAGCGCGTCGCCGGCTACAGCACGTTCACGTCGACCGGCACGGGTCAGGGAGCCACCCTCGACCTCGTCGCAGGCCAATTCTTCCCGAACCCGTCGTCGCCCGGGAGCGGCACGGAGCGGCTCTTCAACACCATGTCGGCGGAGGTGTACTACGACCAGCCTGGCTCGCGCTACGCCAGCGACTACACGCCGGCCACCATCGACTTCACTCAGGCCGTCACGACCGGGAGCGACGTGAACTTCGCCGTCCAGGTCACCGCTGGGGGCGCTCCCGTCACGCGGGTGCTCGTGCTGTACACCGACGCCGCCCATCCGGGCGCTTGGACCGCCGTCGACCTCTCGTCGAGCGACGGTCAGAACTGGTCCGGAGCGTCTCCGTCCGCCTCCAGCGGCGTCCAGTACCTGGTCGAGGCCGTCGATGCCGCCGGCAACGTCGCCGTGTCCAACAACGAGGGAACGGCTTTCGACAGCACGCCGCAGCCCTCGACGAGCACCCCGGCCATCTCGATCGCCCTCTCCGGCAACGGCCCGACGAACGGGTATTACACCGGTGCCGTCACGGCGACCGTCACGGCCCCATCCGGGTCGACTTATGTGGTCGACGACTCGCAGGTACCGCAGCCGGTTCCGGCCGGCGGCACGGTCACGGTGACGGGGGCCGGCCCGCACGAGATCAGCGTGACCGACCCGAGCGGGCATACGTCCTCGCAAGGGTTTGCGATCGCATCCGCCTTCACGTCCAGCTCGGGAACGACGACGGCTCTGTCAAGCTCCGCCGGGTCCGTGCCGGCGGGCGGATCTGTCACGCTCACGGCCACGGTGACTGCCGAGAGCCCGAGCGCCGGCACGCCGACGGGCAACGTGGAGTTCCTCGACGGCACCAATCCGATCAACGGGTGTGCCGACGAGCCTCTCAGCGGCGCCGTCGCCACGTGCAACGCCACCGGTCTGTCCACAGGCCCGCACCAAGTGACGGCCGAGTATCTCGCCGCCGGCGAGTTCGCCTCGTCGACGGCGAACCCCGTCGACGTCGTCGTGCTGCAGGCAGCGCCGTTCACGATCACGGTCAACGCAGGATCCTCCGCCGCCGTCGCGCCGGGGACGCCGGCCACCCTCGCCGAGAGTGGGCTGCCGCTTCTCGCGACCGGGACGGTGACGTTCTATACGAACAACGGCACGGAGCTGTGCTCCTTCTCCTTCGGGACCTCGACGAGCTGCCCCACGTCGGCCAGTCTGACGAGCCAGACCGACTCCGGCATCTATTCGACGTTCGCCGACACCGACGGCAGCTACGCGAGCTCGAAGTCCACGAACACGGTCTCGCTGACGGTGAGCGCCGCGACCCAGTTCTCCATCACGGTGAACGGTTCGTCAAGCGCTGCCGCGATCGCCTTCGGGTCAAGCGCCACGCTGGCCGAGTCGGGCCTGCCGTCGACGGCGACGGGCCCGGTGTCGTTCACGAGCGGCAGCACCACACTCTGCTCGTTCGTCCTCAGCAGCACGACGACGAACTGCTCGACCTCC